>CALFKA010000070.1 GCA_937880545.1 uncultured Clostridia bacterium
CTCGGAAGCCTCGCAGGAGATCGTGAAGATCCTTGAGGAGTGCAATCAGCGCTACCGCCAGACGATTCTCATCATCTCCCATGATGAGCGCATCGCCATGCGGGCAAAGCGCGTCCTGACGATGAAGGACGGGAAGATCGTCAATGACGAGAGGCTGAGAAAATGAGTATCATTCAAAAGCTCTCTCTGCGCTCAATCCAAAAGAATAAGACGACAAGCATTGTCACCATCGTCGGGATGATCATGAGCCTTGCCCTGATGACAGGACTCTTTCTACTATCGGCGTCTCTACTGCAGTTTGCCAAAGATGACTATGCGTATAAGCACGGCACAGTGGAGATTGTGATCAGTCAGATCGACAGAGAGACTCTGGAGAGTCTTCCGCGCCCCGATCTGATCAAGGAGAAAACACTTCTGGCGCTTTTAGGTGCAGAGAGAAACAGCTCCGAGTACTATGCTCACAGCAATGTCATCGGGATAGAAAAGCGCGACATCAACACGTCCGTTTCCATGCGCCTCTCCAAGGGAAGATTTCCTGAAAAACCTGGAGAAGCCCTTATCACCGCCGGCGTCAATGAATTCAGAGATGAGCCGCTCTCTGTCGGCGAGCAGGTGAGCATCAGCCTCGTCAAGCCGGACACCTTTTCTGAAAAAGCAGATGTGAGCTATGAAGAGGCTGAGGATATGACGATAACGATCGTCGGCATCCTCAGTGTGAACCCTCTTCCTCCTCCCATGGTGCTGCCTACGTACTTTGTGGTACAGACCCCGGAAGAGATTGAAGCGGCGCAGACACTTTGGACCGGCTTTACACTGAAGAATATTTCCGATCAAGCGATCAAAGACTTTCGGGGAGACCTCAAACTGGACTACCATGTTACAAGCCTTGCGGAGTATTCTCCGGGCGTCTCTTCCAGTGGGCGTTTCTTCATTCAGGGATTTGTCACCGTATTGGTAATCATTGTGGCCGTGGCGGGCATCGGTCTGATTCAAAACGGATTCATGATCAGCTTGTCTCAGCGCATGCGGGAATTGTCGCTTCTTTCGAGCGTCGGCATGACACGTAGGCAGAAATGGCAGATGGTCCTAAGAGAAGGCTTGATAATGTATCTCGTTGCCCTTCCCATCGGGATTCTTTCGGGAGCCATTGCTATGGGCATTGTCTTTCGCGTGCTGACGCCTCCTGTGCAGAGATGGATGCAGACGAAAGCGATCCTGCGTCTTACGTGGGATCCCCTGACTATGATATTGATTGCTGTCGTGGGACTGGTCACCGTGATGTTCGCTACGCTGCTTCCCGCTATTCGCACCTCTCGGCACACGCCACTTGCCGGTGTACGCAGACAGGAAGAAGTTGTAGTAAAAGCGAAGGAGCTGCGCACCCCCGGAATGATCCGTAAGCTTTTTGGGATGGAGGGCGATATCGCGTGGAAGAATCTGCGCAGAAACCGAAGAAAATACCGGGTGACACTGATGTCATTGGTGTTTAGCCTGGTACTCTACCTAAGTATTGCCAGTCTGACACACTTTGCGGGGGCCGGTGCAGATATCGCTATGTCGAGAGACGCACAGGACTTGGAAGTATACAGCTCAAGGCACGAAGACTTCCCTCAGAGGCAGGAAATGGAGAAACTTGCGCAGACGCAGGGAATCGAGGAATCCTTCGCTGTCTACTCTATTCAGGCTTCGTTCAGTGAAGGCGCGACCCAGCTTCAACCCGGCGCTCTCAAGGAAGCGGAGGTTCGCTACGGGGAGTTTATCAGCTATGACCCGATCACGATGCAGATACTGCTGAAGGAGTGGGGTCTAAAGGAAGAAGACCTCAAAGGCATGCGGGGTGTCTTAGTTAATCAAATGCGGTATCGTGAAGACGAAGGGCGTCTGCGAACCGAAATGATCTTCGACACTCCTCCGGCTGAGCTAAGTGCCGTGATGAGTGATGCGCAAAAGGATGCACCCATAAAAATCTCACTGGTGAAGGCTCTGCCTGAGGCAATGACCCGGTTTAACACGCGCTGGGGACAGTCCCTGAAGGTGATTGTACTTCCCGAGACCATGGAGCAGTTGCGTCAAACGGGAAAGGATCTTGAATTCTTCAATCTCTATATGAGTCTGAGGATCTTTGTGGATGAGAATGAGCACTATCAGGTAGCGGAAGCGCTGCGAGAGAATGTCAGCACATCGGATCTCTCCCTCAAGCTACATGATAACTTCGGTTTCTATCAGAGGCAGCGAGACTTCGTCATGATCTCCAAAGTTCTTTTCTTTGGTTTTGCCACCATCATCGCCCTGATCTCGCTGGTAAACATCTATAACAGCCTGATTTCTTCTCTGAGACTAAGGCGAAAAGAGTTCGCCATGCTCCGTTCTGTCGGAATGGAGGAGAGATCTTTCCGCCGGATGATTCGCTTTGAGAGTTACTTCTATGCATGTAAGCTTCTGCTCTACGGGTTGCCGCTGGGTGTCCTGATAAGCTACATGATTCACCAGTATCTGGGATTCCGGATTGACTTCGCTTTTGAGATTCCGGTGTGGCACTTTGCTCTGGCGACAGTCTCCATCGTTGCCGCATTGATTCTCATCATGAGTCTGGGCTCAAGAGGAGCCCGAAAGGGAAATATTCTCGATACACTGAAAATGGAGATGGATCTGTGATGCGCGAGAGGAGAAAATGGATGAAAAGAAAAATAGCTGTAGGATCCGTGCTCCTCATCCTGGCGCTCTATCTCAGCGCATGTGGATTTCAGGAGGCAAAGACTCTTCTTCTGCCCAAGTCCGACAAGATAGAAAAAATGGAACTGTCACTTCACTATAAAGATGTGATGGTGAACAAAATAGCTATAAACAGCAGTCCGGTAGAGTTTGTCGAAAGCCTCATCAGGGATGCAAGACCTACGAGAAGAAAGTCCGTCAACGAGCAGCCGACCAATGTCGATAGGCACATCAGCATACAGTTATTTCACTCAGAGGACTTGAACAATCCCGTGGTGATCCACCTATATGCTAACAATGGTGACTATTATCTGGAACAGCCCTACCAAGGCATATGGAAGGTTTCGGAAAAACTCTATCAGGATATAACAGACAGATTTCGTGAATAGGCTCCCGCTACGTCTTCACTCAAAGGCCTGCGGGGCCTTTTCTTTTATGAAGACTTCAAAGCTTTCCCAATTTCCCTTGGTGAATCCCTTTTTTTCCAAGATCATCCCTTGCTCTCCTTTTAAAAGAGCGAAGAGGCCCGCTGTTTCAAAGGAACCATCGAATTCATGATAAGGGATTATTAGCTTGGCGTGTCCGATCCGGTACTCCAGTTCTTCTTCCATAAAGCGCAATTGGAGCTGCGGGTCCGGTCCATAGTTCTTGACCAGCTGATTGTACTGATTCTTTCCCGTAATCATGTAGCCCCTTGTCCCGGTGAAAAGAAACCAAAGGGTCGGAACCGTCAACACGGCAGCCAGGATGCGTGAGACGGTATAGCTGTAGGCTGTGAGTGCGGCGAAGAGAATGGTGATGATCAGAGCGCCCCGCTGCCAGCTCTTTCGAAAGCGACGATAGGCTTTCTCTGCAAACTGCATATATAGTTTTCTTGTGAGTGTGGTTTTGTTGATAAACATACAGACTCCTACGCGAGTGGATGAGATTTCTTTGCTATTGTCATTATACTCGAAAAGTCGTTTTCACGTGAAAAGTATGCTAAAATATAAACAATACATTTGATAGGAGCAGGGATGAGCAAACATCCGCAGGAGTGGAAACGCTTCGATATGCATGCACCACCCAGAAGGCAGAACCTGGTTCTTTGGCCTGTGACATGGCTCGTCGCCCGTGCATATTGTTGGCTGCACAGAGAGAAATTCAAAAAAGAACGGATGGAGGGTCTCAAGCCCCCCTATTTACTACTGCTGAATCACAACTGTTTCTATGACTATGCCAGCATGACCGTGGCGCATATGCCGCATCGCCCGAACTACATTATATCGGTCGATGGCTTCCACGGCTTCACTACGATACTAAAACTCCTGGGAGGGATCGGCAAGCGCAAATTTACCAATGATATCTATCTGATCCGTCAAATGATGCGCGTCAAGCAACATGGCGATGTCATCGTGCTCTTTCCGGAGGCGAGATACTCTCTCATCGGCACCCGGGCGCTCATTCCCGAAGCTGTGGGAAAGCTGGTAAAGCTTCTCAAGATCCCCGTCGTGACGGTGCATATGCAGGGGCACCATCAGACAATGCCTTTCTGGAGTCAGAAGGATCGCTTTCTTCCGGTAGGAGAGACACTGATCCGACAGCTTTTTACAGCTGAAGAAGTGAAAGCGCTATCCGTTTCTGAAATCAATCAGGGTATACGTGAAGCGCTGGAGTATGACGACTTCGCCTGGCAGCAGAAGAACAAAGTGAAGATTGATCTGCCTACACGAGCGGAGGGAATCCACCAGGTGCTCTACCAATGCCCCCACTGTCTGACGGAGTACTCGACTCGCTCCAAGGGCGCACTCATCTATTGCGAACACTGCAAAAAAGAGTGGGAACTGACAGAGTACGGAGAGCTCCGGGCTCTGGAGGGAGAGACAGAGTTCTCCCACCCTCCTCACTGGTATGAGTGGCAGAGGGATAATGTGCGCCGCGAGGTGGAAGAGGGGACATACCTGCTGGAGACGCCTGTACTGATTGACGCCCTTCCGGACTCGAGAAAGTTCATCCCTCTGGGAGAGGGAAAGCTGATTCATTCAAAGGACGGTTTTCATATGAGCTGGTCGTATCTCGGTGAGGACTACACACTGGAAAAAAAGGTCAGTGAGATGTACTCGTGTCATATTGAAATCGATTTCCACGTCCGCAAGATGAGCTGTATTGATCTGAGTACACTGGAAGACACGTATTTTGTCTATCCGCTAAGTGAAGCATCCAATGTGACAAAGATCGCTCTGGCTACAGAAGAACTCTATAAGTATTATGTTGGCAATGTGGAGACGGGGGAAAAGAGCCCGCACATCTCCACCTAAGGAATTTATTCAATCATTTGACTTCCGGTGTGTGACCGGAAGTTTCTTTTCTCTTTGATGTTTTCTACCGCAGATTTATGCAAAGACAGAGACATATCACTTACATGTCAAAAATATTACTCTTACTATGGGATGGGTTGTTTCAATTTGTGACAATTATCAATATTGTGGGTAAGTATACTTCACTATACAAAAAGGAGGCCATATGAAACGCTTAGCAAGTCTTCTTCTGATGTTGGTGCTGATCGTCGTTGCCGTTGCATCATGTACGACACCGGCTGAAAAGCCCCCTGCACCCACACCGGAACCCCCGGCAGAAGAGACACCCGCAGAAGAAACACCTCCCGCGGAGGAACCTGCTCCTGCAGAAAAAACCAAGTTGAAGTTTGCTGTTCAGGCAGACTCTACCAAAGCGCTCGAAGAAATTGTCAAGGCTTTCAATGAAAAAAGTGAAAAGTACGAAGTGGAAGCCATTATCATGACCAATGACTCGGGCCAGATGCACGACCAGTTACTGAACTCGCTTTCCGCCAAGTCCGATGAGTATGATGTCATCTCTATGGACGTTGTCTGGGCAGGTGAATTCGCCGCAGCCGGCTACCTTGAGCCGGTGGACGAATTCCTGATGGAAAACAATTGGTTGCCCACGGACTTTAACAAAGGATCCATGGACTCCGGCAAGTATAAAGGTAAGACCTATGTTCTGCCCTATTTCCCGGATCTAGGCTTTCTCTACGTCCGCAAGGACATCGTCAGTGAAGAAGATCTTGCCAAACTTCAAAGCGGTGACTACACCTATGCGGATCTACTTGAGATGGCCAAGAAGTATCAAGGGGAGAAAGAAACCAGGTACGGTTACGTTTACCAATCCAAACAGTATGAAGGTCTGGTCTGTAACCTGAACGAGTTCACCGGCAACTGGAGTAAACTCGGAGAAGGCTTGGAGACCATGAAAGCTTTCATGGATGCCGGCGTACTCCCAGATGACATCCTGACCTATGACGAAGGCTCGACCCATACAGCGTTCATCAACGGCGAGTCGGTCTTTGCCCGCAACTGGCCCTATATGAACGGTATGATCGCCGCAGGTGATCAGGTCGTCAAGAGCGATCAGGTCGACTATGCACCGCTTCCCGATGGTGGCACCGTCGGTGGGTGGATTCTTGGAATCAACACCGCCAGTGCAAACAAAGAAGGTGCGCTGGAGTTCCTGGGATTCATTTCAGGACCGGAAGGTCAGAAGATCAATGCGACCGTTGGCGGCTATCTGCCCGGTTTCAACAAGCTTTTAGAAGATGCGGATGTCCAGGCGAGCAATGCTCTCCTGACAAACCCCGGTTTCAAAAAGGCACTGGAAAAGACGATCGCACGTCCCGTCGTGCCCAACTATGCCGAAGTATCGGATCTGATTCAGATTGCTACGCACAAACTGCTCTCCGGCAACGGACAGCTCGAAGAGACAATCACACAGATTGAAACTCTCCTTCAGTAGTCACTCTTACAGGCGGGGCTTTCACTTGAAAGCTCCGCTTTTTCACATGGAGTTCGAGGTGTTCAATGAAAGCCAGACACTTTTTTGAAAGTCATACCGCGTACTTCTTTATCTTGCCGGCGCTGATTTTTATTGTGCTTTTTTCCCTCCTTCCTATCGGGGCATCGTTGCAGTATGCTTTTTTTGATCTCCAGCTCAATGATCAGGCACGTGCCGATTTATATACAGAGTCGAGCTACAACCTGAAGCTTCATCAAGAGACCGTCAAGTACATCCACTATTATTTGAGTATCGATGAATCCTCCGTGACAACTGAAGAGGCCCGGT
>CALFKA010000071.1 GCA_937880545.1 uncultured Clostridia bacterium
CTCTGCCACTCCAAACCGATGATCTTCGCGTCTCCCCCAATGCGCAACCGCGACTATGGCGCGAACCTCATGCGTTATGCGTCCTCTAGGGAAATAGAAGGAAACCTGGAGAGAACATAGAAGTTAAGTAGTCAAGTGAGTAGCACTAATTGGGGAAAACGTGGCACACACAGAGGCGGTTGCTGATAGATGCAGTGCCGCGAATGAAGGAGGAGCGCCATGGATAGGGAGTTATGGGAGAAAGCTGTTGGTTTTCATGGACACCAGTGCCCGGGTCTTGCCATAGGTTTCAAAGCCTGTGAAGCAGCCAGGGAGAAGATGGGGGTCAACTTCTCGCCAGACGAGCAGATTGTGTGTGTTACGGAAAACGATGCTTGCGGCGTAGACGCGATACAGCTTATCACGGGGTGTACACTTGGAAAAGGTAACCTCATATACAGAGGTACAGGCAAGATGGCTTTTAGTTTCTTCAACCGGAGCAATGGGGAAAATCTCAGGATGATACTAAGACCATCTAGCAGAGAAATGGATCGTCAAGAGCGCCAGGACTACCTGCTCAATGCGCCTGTTGACGAGATTTTCGATTTTGGCAGTCCCACCTTTGAGCTACCGGAAAGAGCCAGACTCCTCAATACCGTAATTTGCGAGATGTGTGGTGAAGGTGCACCGGAACATAGAATGCGACTAAGTGGTGGGAAAAGAGTATGTCTAGATTGCTTCAAGGACTATTCTAGGGGCTGGTAGGCTTGGTTCCAAAGGAGACGGGAGGTTTTGAAGCGCGGAATGCCCGATGCCAACGATTCAACGCAGGTGGACAATTACCAAAGATATACTGCCCGAAAGGGTATTGTGACACTGAGCTTGATCTTGCTGATTCTCATAGCAGCGATAATCGCTCTCAATGCTGGTTCAATCAACCTAAATCCATATCAGGTTATCCAATCTGTCATCGGTAGAGGTGCCGATGTGGCGGATATCGTAATATGGCAGATCCGCTTGCCCAGGATCTTGGCAGCTATTATGGCAGGTGCCGGAGATCGGAAGAGCACACGTCTGAACTCCAGTCACATCACGATCTCGTATGCCGTCTTCTGCTTGAAAAAAATTTTTTTAATGATACGGCGACCACCGAGATCTACACTCTTTCCCTACACGACGCTCTTCCGATCTGGCTGAAGTCCCAGCACCAGAGAAAATAATTTGAGTATTTTTATCGTAATATTTCCCCATAAAATTATTTATTTTTTCTTTATTAGCTTCAATTATATTTAAGGTCTCTTCCCAAAGTTTTGGCTGATTTGAAATTTCTGTTGCCGTATTAAGACCATTTAATTCTCGCCATTTTCCTTCACTTATTCCAAACATTGAATCACTCCTTTATAGAAATTTAAGACATAATGTTGTAATGTCGTCATTACCACTTATATTAAAAATTATTTCCCCAAATAAACATGGTATTTAAATC
>CALFKA010000072.1 GCA_937880545.1 uncultured Clostridia bacterium
GAGTCTAGAACTTCCTTATCAGGTCGTCCTCCTGTGCACGGGGGACCTGGGATTCTCGTCCTCTAAGACATATGACATTGAGGTGTGGTTCCCAAGTAATGATGGCTATAGAGAAATCTCTTCGATCAGCAACTTCCTAGACTTCCAGGCCAGACGTACAGGGCTTCGCTTTAGAGATGTTGATGGCAAAGTGCAGTATATGCACACGCTCAATGGATCGGGAATCCCCACCGGCAGGACACTGGCAGCCATTCTTGAGAACAATCAGCAAGAAAATGGCAAAATCAGAATTCCAAAAGTGTTGGTACCGTACATGGGCGGGCTTGAAGAGATCTGAAGATATTGAAACATTGAACCCCTTCTGATAGAATAAAGCCAGTTTCATACTGCGAAGAAGAGAATAGTAATCGAGAGGGTGCCTTCAGAGAGTTTCCGGTGGGTGAGAGGAAACGGCCAGTCCGGTGAACAGGCTCGGAGCAGCTAACAAATGAGTGGACTTTTGTCAACTAGGGTGGCAACGCGGGAGTGATCTCGTCCCTTGAGGATGAGCACTCCCTTTTTAAATGGAGGAAACCATGAAATTCAATGACATTCCCTATGCCCGACCAGATCTTGAAAAAACACAGACAGATATGTTGGCATTGAAGGAAGCCTTCTTAAAGGCGGAGACTTTTGAAGAGCAGTGGGAGAAGATGAGCGAGATGAACAAAATCCGCAAAGACATCCAGACCATGGCTGCTCTGGTGAGTATCCGCCATAGCATCAACACGCTCGATCCTTTCTATGAAAAAGAAAACGAAGTCATGGATGAGATGGAGCCTCAGCTCGAAAAACTCAACATGATGTTCTATGACCTGTTGTTAGAGTCTCCCTTCCTGAAAGAATTTGAAGAAAGACTCGGCGAGTACTTTTTTGAACGAATGCGCTTGGTTCGAAAGACTTTCTCCGAAGAGATCATGGAGGAGCTGGCCAAGGAGAACAGACTCGCTACGGAGTATCAGAAACTTCTTGCTGCGGCGCAGATCGAGTTTCAGGGAGAGAAATACACCCTCTCCGGCATTCAGATCTTCTTTGAGTCTCCTGACCGAGACGTGAGAAAGAGTGCGCAGGAGGCCATGTGGAGCTACTTTGAAGAACATGCGGAGAAGTTTGATGACATCTATGATCAGCTCGTCAGTTTAAGGCACTCCATGGCTGTCAAACTCGGCTATGAGAACTTTGTGCAGATGGGTTATGACCGATGGGGCAGAACAGACTATGGTCCTAAAGAAGTGGCAGGCTATCGTGAGGGCGTCAAAAAATTCCTTGTCCCCCTTGCTTCAGAGATCTTTGAGAAACAGCGAGAGCGCCTAGGCTTTGAGAGCTTGAACTACTATGACCTTCCCTTCACCTTCCCCAGCGGCAACCCCATGCCACAGGGAGACAAAGATCAGCTCGTTTCTGCCGCTGTGAAGATGTATGACGAAATGGCTCCGGAAACCGGTAGCTTCTTCCGCATGATGGTCGAGCGGGAGCTACTGGACCTCAAACAGAAGAAAGGGAAGGCTCCCGGAGGCTACTGCAACTTCATTGAAAATGAAAAAGTTCCCTTTATCTTTAGTAACTTTAATGGAACCTCCGCAGACGTCGACGTACTCACTCATGAGTTCGGTCACGCTTTTCAGGTCTACCAAGCGAGAGATATTCCGATGCCTGAGCAGCGCTTCCCCGGGATGGAGTCGGCAGAGATCCACTCCATGGGAATGGAATTCCTGGCGTATCCCTGGATGAAGAACTTCTTTGGAGAGGATACACAGAAATATTACTACTCGCACCAGACCGGCACGCTGACCTTCATCCCCTATGGTGTCCTCGTCGATGCCTTCCAGCACTATGTCTATGAGAATCCCCAAGCCACACCGCAGGAACGAAAGGCCAAGTGGAGGGAACTTGAAAAAGAGTTCAACCCCTGGAAGGATTACACAGGAAATGACTTCCTAGAGTCAGGTGGCAGGTGGCAGCTACAAGCTCACATCTACGCCGTGCCGTTCTACTACATTGACTATACGCTGGCGCAGGTAGTGGCGATGCAGATCTTCCTTCGCATGCAGAAGGAAGACCCTGCCCTGTGGCAGGACTATCTCGCCATATGCAAAGTCGGTGGCACCCTGCCCTTCCTCTCGATCCTGAAGGAAGGTCACTTTGAAAATCCCTTTGATGAAGCGGTGGTGGAAGCGACCGTAGAGGGTCTGCAAAAGAGCCTCGCGGGCTTTGATCACCTGAGCCTATAGGAGACTAGCTATGAGAGAATCATCCCACTTTATTCGAAATATCATCCTCGATGACCTAGAAAACAAGGTCGTCGATGGTATCGTCACCCGCTTTCCTCCGGAGCCTAACGGGCTATTGCACATCGGGCACGTGAAGGCGATCACGATCAACTTTGACCTCGCAAAAGAGTTCGGAGGCTATACGTATCTGCGCTTTGATGACACAAACCCGGAAAAGGAAGACGAGCGCTTTGTTCGACTGATCCAGGAAGACATCAAGTGGCTCGGCTTTGAACCGGTAGAAGTGCGCTACGCCTCAGATTATTTCGAGGAGATGTATGAAAGAGCCCTCATCCTCATTAAAAAAGGTCTCGCTTACGTGGATGATACGAGCCCGGAGGATATGAGGAGTCAAAGAGGTACTCTCACAGAACCGGGAACCGAGAGTCCCAGAAGAGACCGCCCGATCGAAGAGAGCCTTGACCTCTTTGAGCGCATGAAGGCCGGAGAGTTTGACGAAGGTTCTGTCGTGCTACGAGCCAAAATCGACATGGCGTCGCCCAACATGAATCTGCGTGACCCTGTTATCTACCGCATTGTCCATGAACCACATTATCGTACGGGAGACAAATGGCACATCTATCCGATGTATGACTTTGCCCATCCACTCGAAGACTATGTCGAGCGCATCACGCACTCCCTGTGCTCCCTGGAGTTTGAAAATAATCGCCCCCTGTATGACTGGTATATCGACAATACCGATGTAGAGTTTAAGCCCCGGCAGTTCGAGTTTGCCAAACTCAATATCACCGGCGCTATCATCGGAAAGCGCAATATTCTCAAACTGGTAGAAGACGGGCTGATCGATGGCTGGGATGACCCCCGGCTTCTTACCGTCAGCGGAATGCGCCGAAGGGGCTACACCCCTGAGGGCATCAAAGCCTTTATCCGTGAAACCGGAGTATCGAAAGAGAACAGCATCACCGAGTTCCATCAGCTCGAGCACTTTATTAGAGAAGACCTCAAACTCACGGCGCCCAGGATTATGGCAGTTCTCGACCCGGTCAAGGTGGTGATCACCAACTGGGACAAAGGCGTGGAGTGGCTTCCGGCAGAGAACAATATTGAAAACCCCGACCTCGGAGAGAGAGAGATGCCCTTCGGCAGAGAGCTCTATATTGAGCGAGAAGATTTCATGGAAGTTCCGGCGAAGAGATTCCGAAGACTTTCTCTCGGAGAAGAAGTGCGCCTCAAGTACGGCTACTTCATCAAGGCCAATGAGGTGGTCAAAGATGATGAAGGAAATATCTTGGAGATACACTGCACCTATGACCCAGCCACCAAGAGCGGAAGCGGTTTTGAAGAGCGCAAGCCCAAGGGAACCATCCACTGGGTGGAGGCAAGTCATGCGGTGGAGGCCAAAGTTCTGCGCTACAGCCAGCTTCTAAAAGGAGAGAACTTCGACGCACAGATCCCTCTCGAAGAGCAGGTTGATCCGGACTCCGTGCAGGAGTACAGAGCGTTTATTGAGCCGATAGTTGAAGGGTCCAAACCCTTTGACCGGTTCCAGTTCTACCGTCACGGTTACTTCAGTGTAGACCCCAAGCATACGGAAGAATTGACCTTCAATGAAGTCGTATCCATGAAAAGTTCTTACCGTCCCTGACTAAATGACCCGCAAATGTGGGTATAAAGACCTCGAAAGGAGCCTTTATGCCCGATTTGTGGACTCATTACTTTTTTTCAAGTGATGTCAAGAAGGATAACCAACTGCATATTTCCTGGGATGCCCTCTACGGACTAGGTGCCCAGGGGCCGGACTTTCTCTTTTACCTCGACTTCCA
>CALFKA010000073.1 GCA_937880545.1 uncultured Clostridia bacterium
GGCGACCACCGAGATCTACACTCTTTCGCTACACGACGCTCTTCCGATCTCATCACTTCAAGAAATGCCCGGTTGATTACATCCATTTCATGCTGATAATCGCCATAACGCGTGCCGTCAATAGATCGGAAGAGCACACGTCTGAACTCCAGTCACATCACGATCTCGTATGCCGTCTTCTGCTTGAAAAAAATTTTTTTAATGATACGGCGACCACCGAGATCTACACTCTTTCCCTACACGACGCTCTTCCGATCTTGAGCCGACACGGTTTCGACTTGCGAGGTCATTTCCAATCAGAGTCCCTCGTTGTTTGGTGATAACTATATCTTCAATTATCCCTTTGCGAATCATTTCTTCTGTGTTGCTAGCATAACCGAAAAGCGCGCTCTCCATGTAGAGAAAGATATCTGCATAAAAAAACGAATTTGGTTTAATATTTAAATCGACATGTCTTCCTAAAAACGAATTGATGGAAGCGTCAATAATATCAAAGCCCGTACGCCTTTTAATAATATTATAACTGTTTCCTCCACCAATTCGAGCTCCGAACTCAATTACATAAACTTCATCTCCTTTAACAATGGCTTGAATCATTAAGGGCGTGTCTTTCAGCTCGAAAGCTTGTGCAATTTGATTGGATATTTCACGGAACTTTCTTTCGACCATATCTGATAATACTGCAGGCCATGTGCAAGCATATATTTGTTGGATTTCATTATCAGAGCTCTGTACTTTATGCCTTTGTTTGGTCATTATTACATGAGCTTCTCCATCACCTACATAGCAGTCAACGCCAACTTCAACCCCTTCAATAAACTCTTCAATAATTGCATTACCATTACGACTTTCTTTTATAGCGCTGACAATATTATTAGCTAGCTCTTCTGGTTGTCGAGCCACCCGCACTCCTTTTGAACCATATCCATCAGCTGGTTTAACAATAATCGGATATTTAAGAGTAGCAATTTCTTCAAAACTCCAATCCTTATTAACTGTGTGATAGGCAGCTGTTGGAATTCCGTTTTTTGCCATTATTCTTTTCATGATTACTTTGTCGGTTACACTTAACGCAACTTCGTAGCTGTATGGAGCTGGTAAACCTAGGTTCTGAGCTACATAACAGGCAGTCACATTGGCTTGATCTGAGCAAGAGGTAATCACTAGATCTGCTTTTATTTCCTTCGCAATTTCAAGAACTTTATCATGATCAAGACTACTCTCCAGTATATGTTGGTCAGCAAATCCCTTAGCAATCGGGTTTTCAGCAAAATCCACCAAAACGGTCTTATAACCTTTACTTTTTAATTTATTTATTAAGTCTATATGGGGAAAAGTGCCACCAAGCACAATAGCAATTGGGTTTTGTATCATTTGAATCCTCTTTCATTTTGAATTACATAAATCAATCGTCTAGTTTGTTTACTAAACGCTATTCTAACATCTTTGCTTCTGCATCAGTAGTGTAGTTCTTGGAAAACGATTTTTAGCATGCTATTCAGGAATAGCCTCAGTACCAACCTTGTTGAATAATGAGACAAAAGCTTTCAGAATTATCTTGATATCTAGGAAGATGCTAAACTTCTTCACATATTCCACGTCATATAACACCCCTTGCTCCCAATTAACATCGTTTTTATTCGAGACTTCAGCTGAATCTGATATATTTTGTCGGACATAAAATTTCTTATTTGCTTTTTCTTCACACTGTTCAACTAGGTAATCAAGTACTTGGAGGACGCGGTCCAACCAAACTCATAAAAGTCTTTCATGAATTTAATTGTACGATTTATTTAATTCCTTTCAAATATATGCACTATTAATGTATTATACACGAGTTCATGAGTTAGGTCATATGTATCTTGAAAAGAGCAAGCTCATCGTGAAGAGCCTTACTTTCCAAACTAAAAAGAACAGTTCACTTACTCAAGTGTTCTACTTACTCCGGAAACACCCGGGGGCGCGTCTACTCTGGCAATAGTCTATGCTGAGAGGGGATGCTCCTTCCCCAGGAGGTTTTCCGTGGCTAAGAAGAAACATTTAACCCTGTCGAATCGCATCGTCATCGAATCGAACCTTAGCAGCGGCGCCAACTTTCGTAGCATCGCCAAGGAGCTGAAAAAAAGTCCTTCTACCATCGACCGGGAGGCGAAAGAAAAGAGCGTCTCTCGCTTCGTCAAGGTTCCTCACCATCTCATTTGGCTGCACAAATGGGAGCATAACGACGCCCGTAGCGTCAAATAGGCACTGGACACATACGAATAGAAGCTAGGACTCGAAGGATTTCGAGAGCTTTTTCTCGTCCTCCTCCTCAACAAGGGACCAGAGTTCTCCGACCTCCTGGCGCTAGAGTTCTCACCGTTCACCGGAGAGCTCCGGACATGGCTGTTCTACTGCAACCCCATGAGAAGCAACCACCTATACCCTGAGGGTAAAAAGGGTCTCTGGAGACCCTTCCACCGGGACGTGTGCCGGGTTCTTCCCAAAGGGCAACCCATCGAGCCTTGGACGCAGGAGCGGCTGGAGAAAGGCTGTGACCATCTGAACAGCTATCCCAGAAAAGAGTTGAAGGACACGTCACCACACGCGCCCTTCAGCTTCTACATGGGGAAAGACTTGATAGAGCGGCTGAAATGGCAGGTCTTGGAGCTGTCCAAGATTTGCCTCACACTAACGCTCGCACCACACGAATAACTAAACTCACTTTTCACTATATTTGAAGGAGCATTCCCGCAAAAACGGAGATCCCACGTACTCTGAAAAAATCATTTTACCAGAGGGCTCTCCCTTTAGCGCGCTCTTTTTTCCTTCTAACCGTGTAAAATTATCTCTAGTGTAGCACTAAAAAGGCTGGTTTTGCTGCATATTTGGGACAAGAAAAGACTCTGAAAAAGCCCTGAAAAGCCCAGAGTCTCACTTAGGTACTACTTTTTCTCAACGTGTCGTGTTTACTTTGGAAACAAACCCTTTACTTGAATGAAAAGTAAAGTGTGATAATGTCAGCGTCTCGTGTCACTGCACATTTCCTCCACTCATAATCAGGCGCTTATTCCCAAAGCCAAAGAGAACCCACATTAAAAACATAATATAGTAATTAGTCCATCGAATCAAAGGATCCGTAATGGTAATAAAGTTGTAAGAACAAAACATCACATGTTTATACGAATCTTCTTTGCCTTCTTGATGCAACGATGACCAAGCCCTTTCATACATCAATCACTTGATTTTCCGTTTTGTACTACATAATCCTTCGAAAAACGACTGGCTTTTCGGTATTCAGGTTTAACATCGGTCCCAGCCCTTCGAAACACCGCTATGAAAGTTTTAAAAATGATCAAAAAATCAAGAAATATATTGAATTTATTTACATATTCAATATCGTATTTGATCCTCTCCTCCCAGTTAATATTGTTACGACCTTTAACTTGAGCAAGACCCGTTATGCCTGGTCGAACCTCAAATCGCTTAATCTCTTCCCCTTCACACCGTTTTGCTTGGTAATCGAGCATCGGACGTGGTCCGACAAGGCTCATTGTTCCATTCAAAACATTAAAAAACTGAGGCAGTTCATCAAGGCTCGTCTTACGAAGAAATTTTCCGATTTTGGTGATTCTATCCTCAGACATTATTTCTTGGCCTTTGTCATCATATCTTTCAAGAATCATGGTCCTAAATTTATAGATTTTAAATGGTTTTCCCTCCTTGCCCACTCTAGTCTGAGTAAATATTGCAGGTCCGTTCGAACCTCTTTTGATAGCGATCGGTATGATAATAAATGCTGGAATTAATGTAAAGACGAGAATACCAACTAAGCCGGCTATTACGTCAATAATCCTTTTCAAAGCAAAATTTACATCTCTCACTTGAATTCCTCCCACTTTAACAATAAAAGCCTCCTTAACTGTATCAAGCGCTCACAAACCTCTCACTATCGAAGAAAAATCCCCTTATAATAAGAATTTCTCAATGCCTTTTCTTGTATTCTGTCAGTTATTTAATCTTGTCATCCATTGAAGCGCTTATCATCATAAGTATTGAAACCTTGGTAATCATTTTTCCATAACACTGAAGAGTGGGCAAACTCAAGTG
>CALFKA010000074.1 GCA_937880545.1 uncultured Clostridia bacterium
GATATACCGTTTTTTCAATCTCTTCATTGCAAAAAAAAGGGTGTTTAGAGAGAATCGGATCTAAGAAGACCGGAAAATGGATTGTCTTTAAAATAGTTTCGCATTATAGTCATCTAACCCGGCACCCTGAATGCCGGGTTAAATGTCGGGTTAAAAAGGAGATATAATTTAACTTTAGAAAAAATAATTTCAGAACAGAATTTTGTAAAAGATGTGGAACAAGCGGTTTTTCAGCAAAGCAGTAGAAATAAAAAAACAATTGAAGAGATTGAAAAAACGGTATATCAGGGATTTTGGAGCTTCGGCAAAAACTAAAAACCAGATTAATCGTTGTCAACAACAATTATTCCCAACTTTATTCCCAACTTAAGGTATAATTACGTTGGGAATAAAAACGAGGGGTACTACTATGAACATCAAAGAAAAAGTCCTTGAATTATGTGAATACTCAGATGAACAAGAGTGGTTTGAATTTAAAGAGAACTGGTTTGAACCAGAAGTATTAGGTGAATATATCTCTGCACTTTCTAATGCCGCTGCATTTCACCATCAGAAATATGCATATTTTATTTGGGGAGTAAGCGATGAATCACACGAGATAGTCGGCACAACATTTAATCAGTATAAACATATAAAAAACGAACCGTACCAGAACCAATTAGCTCGAAATTTATCACCTAGTATCAATTTCTCTTTTGAAGAAACTGAAATTAATGAGAAACGTATCGTAGTTCTTGTGATTCCTGCAGCAGAGGAATTGCCAACATCTTATAAAGACAAGCGATTTATTCGTATTGGATCGTCCAAAGCAAATTTGAGAGATTATCCTAAACGCGAAATACATCTTTTTAAAATCCTGGATGGTCGAGTTGAAACCATAGAGACTATACCAGCAAAATATCAGGACTTAACCTTCTCCAAATTATTTGGTTATTACGGTTCCAGGGGAATTATTTTAAAGGAGGAAACCTTTGTAAAAAATCTAGGATTGAGGACGGTATCAGGCGAATATAATTTATTAGCACAGCTTCTTTCTGATGATTCGCATTTTCCACTTCGAATTTCATTGTTTGAGGGTAAAACAAAAGGATCAAATTTATTTTCTGTGCGTGAATTTGGTAACAACTGTTTACTATATACTCTTGATGATCTATTGCGCTATGGAGATGTTCTAAACTTAATTCAGGCGGATGAGACAAATCGAGTTGTAGAACGAAAGGATGTTCCTCTGTTTGATAGCAAAGCTTTTCGAGAAGCGATAATTAATGCAGTGCTTCATAACTATTGGGTTGGAGGAAATGAACCTATGATATCAGTATTCTCAGATCGAATAGAAATTTTATCAAGAGGGACACTTGCTCCAGCACAGACTATGGAAGGCTTTTATCAAGGAGAATCAATTCCTGTAAATGATAAGCTTTCGGAAATCTTCTTGCAGCTGCATATCAGTGAAAAATCTGGTAGAGGAGTCCCGAAAATTATCGAGACATATGGGAAGGATGCGTTTTCATTCAGAGAAAACTCGATTGTTGTAACAATTCCGTTTAATAGGATTCAGACAGTTGGGAATAAAGTAGGGAATAAAGTTGGGGATATTGATATAAGAAAGAAACTAAACCCTCGAAGACAGAGAATTTTGTCTGAGATGCGAGATAATCCGAATATCACAATTGCAGAATTAGCTTTATTAATCTCGGTTAGTGATACTGCAATAGAGAACAACATATCATTTCTTCGTAATAATGGATTTATAGAAAGAATCGGTTCGAAAAAAACTGGGTATTGGAAAGTTCTTGATTGACATAATACGAATATTAAACGATAACGAAGACCAGATAATGAAGCTTGGAAAAAATTAAACTGAGCACTACATTAGAATTTCTAGGGGAGGTGCGTTCGTTTGAATGAGTATATTGAGAGATTAGAAAAACATTTTTTTATAGAAAACGGCTTTCTGTTGCGCTTCAGCTATATTACACCATCGAGGCGGAGGGCTTTCCTTTATTTTTCAACGAAATTCGAAGGTTTTCACGATGATTCATTTGGTGTTTTTCTTTAATAAAGAGCTGGTAGTTTTTTCGAGGGAAACCGGTAAAAAACACCATATTTTGCCCGAATAAGTTATTTTTTGGTAGAAAATATTTTTAGCGCTCTCTCTACCTTAGATTTGGCAAGGGATTGTGACATCGCAATTAACTCTTCGGGTATATAGAAGTATATGCTGGAGGGAAATTTTATGAAGCGATTTAACAGAAATAACCTGCCTCAATACTTTCATGAGGCGCAGAAGCCGGATCACAGTCTGGGGCTCGAGATCGAAAACCTGCTCCTGGATGAAGAGTACCGCTGGGTACCATTTGAAGTCCTGCACGATATTTTCTCTGAATTGGTGGAAGATGGCTGGCGTCCTGTCTTGATCGACGGGGAACTTCTGGGCGCTGAAAAAGGCAGCTGGAATCTTTCTCTCGAGCCGGGCAGTCAGCTTGAATTGAGTCTTCTCCCGGTGGAGAAGATAAAGCACATCGGCAGAGAGTACAAAGAATTCATGTATGAGCTTTTGCCGCGTCTGCATGAAAGAGAGCTGGGTCTTTACTCACTGGGCTATCAGCCTCTCACTCCACTGGAGAATATCAAAATCATTAAAAAGCAACGCTATGCGTGGATGTATGAGCACTTCGCTTCATTAGGCGGGGCCGGTCATCATATGATGAAAGCGACGGCAGCGACCCAAGTTTCTCTCGATTTCTCAAGTGAAGAAGACTTTGCGCAAAAGCTTCGGCTTACCGGCCTTCTCTCACCCTACCTAAGTGTACTGTTTGACAATAGCGCATTGAGGGAAGGAAAGCCTTTGAAGGAGAGACTCTGGCGCCATACTATTTGGAAAAAAACAGATCCAATGAGAAGCGGCATCCTCCCGGGAAGCTTGGAAGAACATTTCACTTATCAGGGTGTCATCGACGACATCCTGGGGAAAGATCCGATCCTCTACAGTGAACATGGAGTACTCAAACTCTCCGGTGGAAAGACGTCAGGAGAACTCTTCCCGCAGCAGATGGACATAGAAGAGTGGGAGCATCTCCTGAGCATGTTTTTTTATGATGTGCGCGTGAGAACGTACCTGGAAGTTCGCATGATGGATTCGCTTCCACTCCCGCTGATTTTAAGTGCTGTTGCCATGCTAAAAGGCCTCATCTACAATAAAGAGGCGCTACTTGATGCGACGGAACTTCTGCTAAATGACCGGAAAGAGACGCCTGATGTCGTAAAAAGGGTAATGGAAGAAGGGCTTCGTGGCAGGACAAAGGAAATCCTTCGCCAGCTGATCATCTATGCCGGACGATCTCTCGAGAAAGAAGCCAAATATCTTGCAGGAGCGGTAGCGCTCGTAGAAAACGAAGAAAACCTGAGCGATCAACTAAAACGATACTATCAGACGGAGGGACTCGATGCCCTCAAGCGACGGGAGGTGAAGCTTGAATTCCTTTAAAGCGGAAGAGCGATTTGTCGAGACAGTTCTACGCGATGTCGAGACATACAGAAAAGACCATGAATGGATGAAAGAAGAAGTGCTTCGATCAGAAGCTTATTATAAAGGAAAACCTGTCCCGTTTCTCTATATGCCGCGGCTCATTACCCCTTGGCAGCTCGAGGACTTCCGCTCCATTGTAAAAAAAAGCAATGGCATTTTTGAAAAGGTCATTCAGCGCTATGAAAACGACGCTCGCTATCGGGCGGCCTTTGCTTTTCCCAAGCTGATGGAGGAGTTGATTCTCCTACCTACACCCCTCGAGTGGTCCATTCCCATGGCCCGTTATGACATCTTCTACCGAGGCAAGGGGGACTTTACCTTTTGTGAGATAAACACCGATGGGACAAGCGCCATGAATGAGGACAGGACATTTGCTGAGATTATGTTGAGGAGCAAGGCGGGAGCGATTCTCGCCCCCATGGATCCCAAGCCTTTTGAGCTCTTTCACAGCTGGGTTGACTCATTTATCGGGCATTTTGGAGAAGGTGAATTGAAGCGTGTTGCCATCTTAGATATCGGCAAACTCGAAGATAACTTTGAGTTTCTGCGCTTTCGTGACACTTTCCGAGAAGCCGGCATTTCATGTGACCTGGCCAATCCGGAGGATCTCATCTTTGATGGAGAGTGGCTCACCCAAAATGGCGAGCGGGTGGATGCTATCTACCGACGCCTGGTGACAAGCGATTTCTTCCGAGACCTTGAAGATCATATGCACCTTGTGGAGGCGATGCAAACAGGTAAGACCGTCTGGGTCGGTCCCATCAAGACACAGATTATACACAATAAGCGCATCTTCTATGTGCTCCATCTGGAGGAATTCTCAGATATGTTCACAGAGGAAGAAAATGCATTTATCAAAACGCATATCCCCTTTACCACAGAGCTGAAAAAAGAGATGATCACGGATGAATTCCTCGATGAAAAGGATCATTGGCTTCTCAAACCACCGGACTACTACGCTGCCAAAGGAGTGATTGCCGGAAGGAAGGCAAGTAGAGAAGAGTGGAAAGCCGCAATGGAAAAAGGAGCGGACGAAGGAGTGCTTCTGCAGCGCTTTGCCGAGGTCCCGACGTTTCGCTGTGTGGACTTCGATGCCGAGGGAGATACCGATCTCTATCACCATGTAACAGGACTCTTTGTCTACAACGGGGAGTTTGCTGGAGTCTTTTCACGCGCCGGGCTTCAGGAAATGATTGCGGAGCAGTACGGCGCAAGGACGCTACCGACTTATGGAGTGAAAGATGTGGAGTGAGGTTCGCAGGGTCACGTTGATCCTGCTGGGACTTTTGATTATGACAGTGGGGGTGGGTGTCTTTATCCTGCCTTCGAAGCTTGCTACCGGCGGACTGACGGGCTTTGCGATGGTGCTCAACCATCTGATCCCCTCGCTGAGCGTGGGAAGCATCATGCTGATTGGAAATATTGTTCTTTTCATCTTGGGATTTCTCTTGGTCGGAAAGCAGTTTGGAGGCTATACGATCTTTGCTTCGCTGACCTTCTCCGCCTTTCTCGACCTCTTTACCAGGATATTTCCCAATCTCAGCGCTCCGACCGACGACCTCTTCATCAATCTCTTTTTTGGCACACTCATCAGTGCTGTGGGGATGGCCATCGTCTTTTAC
>CALFKA010000075.1 GCA_937880545.1 uncultured Clostridia bacterium
AGAAGCGGAAACCCATGTCTTTGATGTGGTCAAGCATATGAGCGGTGATGGTATTGCCCTTCTGCTCGTAGACGCGGGCAATGATGTCTTCAAGTACTTTTCTGCCACAGACTTTGTCGACTTCCAGAGAATAGGGATCCTCTTTGCGGTTGACAAATCCGATATCCTGAGGAATCTCGGCATTAAAGATGAAGCGACCAACGGTGCTCTCTACGATGCCACCGGTGTCGTTTTTCACTTTATCATTGAAGACACGCACCTTTACGCGGGCATGGAGGTCGACCTGCTTGTTTTCAAAAGCCATGATCATCTCATTATAGTCTTTGAAAACCTTGCCCTCACCCTTTACACCTTTACGTTCGGTTGTCAGGTAGTAGCACCCGAGAACCATGTCTTGCGTGGGAGTGGTGATAGGATTGCCGTCTTTCGGGGCGAGGATATTGTTGACCGAGAGCATCAGGAAGCGGGCTTCAGCCTGGGCTTCGACGCTCAGCGGCACATGGACCGCCATCTGGTCACCGTCAAAGTCGGCGTTGTAGGCAGTACATACGAGCGGATGAAGCATGATCGCCTTCCCCTCGACGAGGACCGGTTCGAAGGCCTGGATACCCAGTCTGTGGAGAGTCGGAGCACGGTTAAGAAGAACCGGGTGCTCTTTGATCACTTCTTCGACGATGTCCCAAACCTCGGGACGTTCTTTTTCTACGATGCGTTTCGCTGTCTTGATATTATGAGCGAGCTCTTTGTTGACGAGCTTTCTCATGACAAACGGCTTGAAGAGTTCCAAGGCCATTTTCTTGGGGATCCCGCACTGGTGGAATCGGAGTTCAGGTCCTACCACGATGACAGAGCGGCCGGAATAGTCGACGCGCTTTCCAAGGAGGTTCTGACGGAATCGGCCCTGTTTTCCTTTGAGCATATCCGAAAGGGATTTCAGAGGGCGCTTGCCGGGACCCGTGACGGGTCTGCCTCTGCGGCCGTTGTCGATAAGAGCATCGACCGACTCCTGGAGCATGCGCTTTTCGTTCTTAATGATAATCTCAGGCGCCTTCAGGTCGAGAAGACGATTGAGTCGATTGTTGCGGTTGATCACGCGGCGATAGAGATCATTGAGGTCACTGGCGGCAAAACGTCCACCATCCAGCTGCACCATCGGACGCAGGTCCGGCGGAATGACAGGAATCGTATCCAAGATCATCCATTCAGGACGGTTGCCACTCTGACGGAAACTCTCCACCACATCGAGGCGGCGTACAGCTTTGGAGCGGCGCTGCCCTGTGGTGGTCTCCATCGTCTCACGGAGCTCTTCAGCCAGTTCATCGAGATCCATCTCAAGGAGGAGCTCTTTGATCGCCTCCGCACCCATTCCGGCGCGGAAACGCTGACCGTAAAGTTCTCTGTTTTCTGTATATTCCGCTTCATTGAGAATCTGGAATTTTGTCAGTGTCGTATCGCCCTCTTCCAATACAATGTAGCTGGCGAAGTAGAGCACCTTTTCCAGGTTTCTCGGCGACAGATTCAGCAATATCCCCATCTTCGAGGGAATGCCTCTAAAAAACCAGATGTGCGAAACGGGCGCTGCCAGCTCAATGTGGCCCATGCGCTCACGTCGAACACTGGCGCGCGTCACCTCAACGCCACATTTATCGCAGACGACGCCTTTAAAGCGAATGCGCTTGTATTTTCCGCAGTGACACTCCCAGTCTTTTTGTGGGCCGAAGATTTTTTCACAAAATAGCCCGTCTTTTTCAGGCTTGAGTGTGCGGTAATTGATGGTTTCAGGTTTTGTCACCTTACCATAGGACCATTCTCGAATCTGCTCCGGAGAAGCCAGACCGATTCGGATGGAATCAAAACTATTAAACTCTAACAAGGGTCACCCTCCCTACTCTTCATCTTCGGGCTGTTCTTCTTCAGTGACATCTTCTTCTTCAGGTTGGAATCCTCTCTCGAGATCTCCTTCGCCGACGAGGAACTCCTGGGAATCGAGCCCGATATCCATGTCGTCTTCCGTCTCGAGATTGATCTCTTTGCCCTCCTCGTCAAGTACTTTGACATCGAGGCACAGAGACTGGAACTCTTTGATCAGTACTTTGAAAGATTCGGGAACGCCGGGGCTAGGGATATCCTTGCCCTTGACGATCGCCTCATAGGCTTTCACACGGCCGACGACGTCGTCACTTTTGACGGTGAGGACTTCCTGCAGGGTGTGCGCTGCGCCATAGGCCTCGAGCGCCCACACTTCCATCTCACCAAAACGCTGTCCGCCAAACTGTGCTTTACCTCCAAGAGGCTGCTGTGTGACGAGTGAATACGGTCCGGTGCTTCGGGCGTGGATCTTGTCATCCACCAGGTGGTGGAGTTTGAGCATATACATGTAGCCGACAGTGATTTCCTGATCGAAGTATTCTCCTGTGCGGCCGTCTCGTACGGGGAGCTTTCCGTCTCTTGGATAGCCCGCGCGCACCAACATGTCTTCAATCTGGCTCTCTACCGCTCCGTCAAAGACAGGCGTAGCGATGTACAGGCCCAGTTTTTCCGCTGCTAGACCCAAGTGAACTTCCAAGACCTGACCGACGTTCATTCTCGAAGGGACACCCATCGGACTCAACAGAATCTGGATCGGTCTTCCGTCATCGAGGAATGGCATATCTTCTTTTGGAAGGATACGGGAGATGACGCCTTTGTTTCCGTGGCGGCCTGCCATCTTGTCTCCCACATTGATTTTTCTCTTCTTTGCGATGTAGACACGCACCAGTTCGTTGACACCGGGGGTCATTTCATCGCTGTTTTCACGGGTGAAGAACTTGACATCGACGACGATACCGCTGGTTCCATGCGGAACTTTGAGCGATGTGTCGCGCACTTCGCGAGCTTTTTTACCGAAAATGGCGCGCAGGAGGCGCTCTTCGGGTGTCAGCTCTGTCTCACCCTTTGGTGTGACTTTTCCAACGAGGATGTCACCTGAGTCAACTTCAGCTCCGATGCGTACTATCCCTCTGGAGTCGAGGTTCTTCAGCGCGTCTTCTCCGACGTTGGGAACATCTCTTGTAATCTCTTCCGCTCCCAGCTTCGTATCTCGGGCTTCGGACTCATATTCATCGATGTGAATCGAGGTGAGGATATCCTTTTCCACCAGTTCTTCGCTGATGAGGATGGCGTCTTCAAAGTTGTAGCCGTCCCAGGTCATGAATCCGACGAGGAGGTTTGCGCCGAGCGCCATATCTCCTCTATCTGTAGAGGGGCCATCGCACAGGACATCGCCTGCTTTGATGAGTTGCCCTTTTTCCACGATGGGCTTGTGATGGATGCACGTGCCCTGATTACTTCTCTTGAATTTGAGAAGGGGATATTTATCAAGACCACCGTCTTTTCTGCGGACGATGACTTCTTCGCTTATATTGCGGATGACTTCTCCGTCATTTTCCGCAATGACCAGCGCACCGGAGTCGTAAGCGGCGCGGTATTCCATGCCGGTTCCAACGATAGGGCTCTGGGTGCGTACGAGGGGAACAGCCTGCTTCTGCATGTTTGACCCCATGAGGGCGCGAACGGAGTCGTCATTTTCCAAGAAGGGAATCAGCGCCGTCGCAACAGAGACCATCTGTTGGGGAGAAACTTCCATGTAGTTTACTTCCGATGCTGCGACTTCACGGATATCGGCGTCGTGACGGACGATAACTGTCTCTTTAATGATTCTTCCCTTGGCATCGAGTTCTTCGACAGAAGGCACGATAAACTGATGTGTCTCATCATCGGCGCTGAGGTATACGACCTCATCGGTGACGATGCCTGTCTCCTGATCCACGATGCGATAAGGAGACTCAATGAACCCATATTTATTGATACGACCATACGTGCTCAGATAGCTGATCAGACCGATGTTGGGTCCTTCCGGCGTCTCGATGGGGCACATGCGGCCATAGTGTGAATAGTGAACGTCACGCACTTCAAAGCCGGCGCGGTCTCTCGAGAGTCCACCGGGACCCAAAGCCGACAGGCGGCGTTTGTGGGTCAGTTCCGCCAGCGGATTGTTCTGGTCCATAAACTGCGAAAGCTGAGAGGAACCGAAGAATTCTTTGATGGCGGCCGTGACGGGTTTGATATTGATCAGAGACTGCGGGGTAATGCTGTCGCGGTCCTGCGTAGTCATGCGCTCACGCACGACTCTCTCCATGCGGGAGAGCCCCACACGGAACTGATTCTGCAGGAGTTCTCCGACACTTCGGATGCGGCGATTTGAGAGGTGGTCGATGTCATCGGTCTCTCCCACACCTTGGTGAAGGTTGAGGAAATAGCTGACGGCAGCGAGCATGTCATCTTCTGTAATCTGCTCAGGCGACAACGCGGCGGCGTTGGCATAGATATTCTCGAGGAGTTCTTCTCCTTCAAACTCTTCCATCAGTTCCATGAGTTTGGGGTAATGGACTCTCTCCGAGATAATGTCAAGGTCGACACCCGGCACAAATGCCTCGATGTCTACCATGTGGTTGCTGATAAGAACTACATCTCTTCCGTCTTTCATCTCGAGGACGATGCGTTTGATTCCGGCATTTTCAATAGCTCGCAGATTCTTTCTGCCAAGACGTGTACCGGCGTCATAGAGAATCTCTCCGGTCAGCGGATGGACGGCAGGCTCTTTGAGTGTGTGGCCATAGCCTCTTTCGCTGAGTCCGAGGTTCTGATTGAATTTGTAGCGGCCGACGGAAGCCAGGTTGTAGCGGCGCTCTTCAAAAAAGAGCGAATGGAAACTGGCGGTGGCGCTCTCAATCGTGGGAGGTTCACCCGGACGTAGCTTTCTATAGATCTCCAGGAGACCTTCTTCTAAAGTCGTAGAGACGTCACGCTCAAGGGTTAGGAGGAGTCTCTCACTCTCTCCAAAAAGATCGATAATCTGTTGATTGCTCTCATAACCAAGAGCGCGCACAAGCGCGGTGACAGGCAGCTTTCTCGTGCGATCGATACGCACGGAAAGACTTCCGTTAGAGTCGGTCTCAAATTCCAGCCAGGCTCCCCTGTTCGGGATCACCTGACC
The DNA here is from genome assembly GCA_937880545.1 of uncultured Clostridia bacterium. Classification (GTDB taxonomy): domain Bacteria; phylum Bacillota; class Clostridia; order Peptostreptococcales; family Acidaminobacteraceae; genus DUVM01. Next base: position 5,036 of record CALFKA010000075.1, read on the forward strand.
GCTGACGACGTCATTTCCGGACTTATCCAGTTTTTTACTGAAATAAGTGGAAGGACTGCGCACCAACTGAGAGACGATGACACGCTCGGCTCCATTAATAATGAAGGTGCCTTTGGGCGTCATTATAGGGAAGTCTCCCATAAAGACTTCCTGCTCTTTGATCTCACCGGTAATTCTGTTTTCGAGTCTTGCCCGTACTCTCAGGCTTTTCGAATAGGTGACATCCCTGTCTTTGCATTCCTGTTCTGTATATTTCAGATCATCATCAAAGCGATAATCTTCAAAGAACAGTGAAATATTCTCTCCGTGGTCTCTAATGGGTGAAATATCTTTCAGTGCTTCTTTGAGTCCCTTCTTGACGAACCATTCAAAAGACTTGGTCTGGATTTCCACAAGATTGGGCAGTTCAACCAGCTGCTGGATACGTGAAAAGGATTGTCTTGTTACGTTTCCGATTTTAACGGTTTGTGGCATTCAGTGTTCACCCCTCATTCAAAAATTCCAATTGCGGTAGCGCCGGCATCGATAATTAGGCACAAAAAACGCATAGTATCCCATAGTAATAAGTATACCTTATCATGCTACCACTAATATGTTCCTGCGTCAATCTGTTTTTATATTTCGCAAACGAAAAAAAGTCGCAAAGAAAAAACGCGAGAAATATCTTTCCGTTCATATAGTCCAAGCATACTTTGCTTTAGTCTTCGATGTATTGTGATGTGGCAGAGATCCGAGACATCCTGCGCTTCACAGAACGTTTTTTAACACGCACCTCAGTCTAAACTACGAAGAAAGTCAGTTGCCTCATCAGCAATTTCTTTGACCGCCTTTATCCACTTGATCTGATTTTCCTCAGAGAATCTCACTTTTGGGCCAGAAATCGATATACTGCATATGATCTGGTTATCTGGACCAAACACAGGGGCACCTATACAGCGTACACCCTGCTCCCTCTCTTCATCATCTCTGCCATACCCCTGTGCCCGAATCTGCTCCAATTCCTTATTAAGACCTTTTCGAGTGGTTAAAGTCTTAGAGGTATAGCGCTTAAGCTCGATTGTATCTAGGAGCTGATTCTGCTTATTCTTTGGAAGGTAAGCAAGAAGAATCTTTCCTGCACCTGTACAATGCAGAGGGGCTGTGGCTCCGATCCTAGTGAACATTTTCAGAAGATGTTCACTCTCTGATTGAGCTATGTAGACGATTTTGTCGCCATCTAGTACTGTCAGATTCGCTGTTTCTCCCGTCATCTCTCTTAATCGTCTCAAATAGGGAAGAAGTACGGTAGCCAACTCATTCTGTTGATAAGCCAATATGCCAATCTTCCAGAGCTTCAGACCGAGTTTATATTTTTTTGTCACTGGATTCTGGCTAATGACGCCTAGCTCTCTCAAGGTGTTCAACAGATGATAAGTGGCGCTGACACCAGTATCCATGGCATTACTGATCTCTGTCACTCCCTCACTCTCTCCAGATACTGCCAGATATTCGATAACGTGGAAAGCTTTTTCCACAGATTTAATCGTTTTTGTCCCTTTTATCTCTGTCGTCTTCTTCACGCTTACACCTTTCTCGAGATAGTTTATCATATAATCATCTCTCCGAAGCGAATAATCACTTGAAAAAAGCGATGCAACAATTTCCACGTTTCTATCATTATACTTTGGGGCTTTTCTTTATGAGATACATACGAAACTTTTAGCGACTCAAATTCAAAAGGGTGTGAGGGAGAAGCAGTAATGCTTGAGTTACCGCCTCTCCAGTCATTTCTATATAATTATCCTTACAGAAGTATATTGTCATTTCATATGATATCTATTATAACCAATCAGGGACAATCTGTGAAAAGGTTTCGCACCTCAGATAATGCGTTTAGGAAGGCATCTACATCTTCCTTAAAGATAAATCCCATGGTCCCCACCCGAAACACATCCTCTTCATTCGGCGCAAGACCTCCATTGACGATAATATTCCTTTTAGCCAATTCTTCGACAATTCTCTTAGCTTTTCCGGGAGCGTACACAGCAGTAAGCGTTCGAGAGGCGCGCTTTTCGTCCTTCGGAAAAATATCATAACCGAGCTGTTTGACACCATCGATAATTGCAAGAGTATTCTTTTCATGACGTTGATAGACCTGTTCCACACCCTCTTCAAAGATCATTTTCAGCGCCTCATCAACGGCGAACACATTGTAAACCGCAGGAGTATTCGGCGTCTGGTCCTTACTGTAAAAGTCTCTCGATTTCTTCAAATCAAAATAGTATGTGGGGATGTCTGATGTTTCTGAGGCTTTCCATGCTTTCTCACTTAAGGAGATAAAAGCCAAGCCCGCAGGAACCATGAGGGCTTTTTGCGAACTGGATAACAGGATGTCAATGTGCCAATCATCCATCTTCATTTCTAAGCCACCGGCACCGCTGACAGAATCTGTAATGAAAAGAGTATCCGTTTCTTTCAGGACTTCACCAAAAGCTTGCAAATCATTGAAGACACCTGTGGCACTTTCATTGTGGATGACAAACACCCCTTTTGTCGCGGGAGTCACGTGATGCATCACCGTTTCAACGTCGGCCGCTTCACCAAGGGCATAGTCAACTCTCACTACCTTCAGCTTGAAAGCTTCAGCCATAGCAGCGAATTGCGCACTGAATGTCCCCAATATCGGGATGACCACTTCATCGCCAAAGGAAAAGCAATTCTGAATGGCAGCTTCCATTGCACCCGTGCCCGAGGAAGTAAGGATGTATACCTCATTCTGTGTTCCGAAGACCTTCTTTAAACCCGCACTGACTCTGGCCTGTATTTCGCAGTATTCGACCGATCTGTGTGAAATGGATTTCCTATTCATGGCGTCCAACACCCTCTGAGGTACCGCAGTAGGCCCTACCATCATTACACTTTCATTTTTCATTTAATCACCATTAAATATAATACTTCCTCGTTTTATTAATTTATTCGAAGTTAATTCTTCTATCGCGTAATAGAAAGTCAAGCTTCGTACAAGCGTCCCTAATCTTTCACTCACAAAAAAGGCGGCGAATAGACTCGGCTTTTTTATCAGCTCATATCATCCGGAGCCGCACTCCTTCTTAAGAGGCGTCCCAGGGGCTTGGAGACAATCCCTTCTCCTTCAACAAAAACACGTTCTCCCCGGAGAAATGTTTGAACAACTTTTCCCCGCCCGGTCAGGCCTGTAAAGGCAGATATTGGATTTTTATAGTAGAGATCCTCAGGGCGAAGTGACCAAGCCAACTCCGGATCAACAAGTACGAGATCAGCCTCTCTTCCTTCTCCTATGAATCCTTTTCGATGTTCCATCCGGAAGCATCTGGAAGGTCCTGACGCAAACCACTTTGTAAGGTACGTCGGCGAAAGTCCTCTCCTATGTACAGCCTCCTCGAATAGCACTTGGAACCCGGACTGAAGCCCGCTTATGCCTCCCCAAGCAGAAAAAGCATCCTCCCCATCCATAAGCTTCTCTTCCAGGGAGCTCGGAGAATGATCTGATGCCACACACTGAAGCTCCCCTCTTATGAGCGCTTCCCACAG
>CALFKA010000076.1 GCA_937880545.1 uncultured Clostridia bacterium
ATTGATATTCCAACGCAAAAGCGGCTTTTTATATCTTCAAAGTGTCAAACTCGGGTGATTAGTAAAGACTTTTTTTGATATTTCAGGCCAAAAATATGACTTCTTTTTATCCGAAGTACTTCTTGAAAAAACCGCCACGATAACCTGCTTTTAACATCTGGAAAAGAAAAAACGCTCCTATTTATAATAATAGCAGGAAACAGAAGGCAATATCGGACTTTCACCTACTTCTTTTCTATTTCTTATGTATAATTAAGTCAATGAATAGGAGGTTTAAATGTTATCTAAACGCGCGCGTGACATGGCGCCTTCCATGACACTCGGAATCAACGCAAAAGTGAAGAGCCTGGAAGCAGAAGGAAAGACGATCATCGACCTCTCCATTGGCGAGCCTGACTTTCTGACTCCGGACGTAGCAAAAGAAGCCGGCAAGGCGGCTATCGACAACAATATGACTCGCTATGGTCCCGCCTCGGGCTCCCTCGCCCTTCGTGAGACGATCGCAAAGAAACTAAAAGAAGAAAACGGCGTAGAGTATGCGCCGACGGATATCGTCGTCACCAGCGGCGCCAAGCATGCGCTGACCATCGCTTTGACAGCTCTTCTTGATCCCGGCGATGAAGTCATCATCCCGGTCCCCTACTGGGTCAGCTATCCCGAGATCGTAAAACTCGTGGAAGGTGTGCCCGTCTTTGTCAAAGGAAAAAAAGAGAAGGACTTCAAACTGACCTTTGAAGAGGTTGCGCCTTATCTCAGCGAAAAGACGAAGGCCATCATCCTCACAAACCCCTCCAATCCAACAGGTGCCGTGTACTTCAAGGATGAGTTGGAAGCACTCGTTGTTCCTCTGGTGGAAAAAGGACTGATGATTCTCTCCGATGAAATCTATGAGCGCCAGGTGTATGACGGAGACTTTGTCAGCGTAGCCTCCCTAAGTCCGGAAATAAAAGCACATACGATCCTCATCAACGGTCTGAGTAAATCCGCCGCCATGACAGGCTGGCGCATCGGCTACACCGCAACAGAGCCCAAACTCGCCAAAGTGCTTGGCGACATCTCCTCACATCTTGTCAGCCATCCCAGCACCGTCTCACAGGAGGCCGCCCGTGCTGCACTGGAGAGCGCTCAGCCCGACATGAAACACAGGAGAGAAAAGTACAAAGAGAGAAGAGACTATATTTTGGACTTCTTAAAAGACGTCCCCGGCATCGGCTGTGTGGCGCCCGAAGGTGCCTTCTATGTCTTTCTCGACATCAGCTCCGTTCGCGACAAAGTGAAGGCGGAATCCCTCTCCCTACAAGTCTGCGAGGACCTTCTCGACAAACATCAGGTGGCACTGGTTCCCGGCATCGGCTTTGGCGCCGACGACTTCCTGCGCCTCAGCTACGCCGCCAGCATGGACGACATCAAAGAAGCTCTCGCGCGCATCAAAATATACATGGAGCAGGCGCAGTGAAACTGCTCTGTATCGAAGAAGCGCCCCTGAAATACCTGAAGACCCTGCGACTGCACTACGAAGACAAAAGCGGAAGAACCCGCGTCTGGGAAATGGTCTCACGCTCCGGAAAAGAGCGGCTTGAGCAGGACCTCGCCGGCGGAAATCACTCGGACGGTCCGATGATTGTGGCCTGGAACGAAGAAAAGACCCATGTCGTCATGATTCGCGAATACCGGGTGGTGGCAGGAAAAGAAATTGTCACTTTCCCGGCAGGACTCAGTGACGAAGACGAATCGATCGAAGCCGCCGCCATCCGCGAGTTCAAAGAAGAGACAGGCCTCGACTTCCACTACCTCGCACAGGAAGGTCCGCGCTATACCAGTGTGGGGCTAAGCGATGAAAAGGTTCATACAGTCTATGGGACTTTCACGGGAGAGCTGAGCCAAAAATATCAGGAAGACTCCGAGATGATTCTGCCCTTTCTGGTCGACAGGGAGGAAGCCATACGCCTCATCCATGAAGCAGAGATGACGGTCCGAAGCGCCTTCTGCCTGCAGATGTTCTTTCGCATCGGTCCTCTCTTTGACCTGATCCCCTGAGGAGAACACCGCAGAGCACTCCATCAACAAAAACGAAAAGGTAATCCTTGTGATGCAACTCGCCTTGATGGCAGCGATGCGAAGAAGACTTTGCAGCTCACTCTCGGTCAATGCGTCGCGACTTCTCAACACTCTTTGCAGGAACCGAGAAGATATTCACAACCAAACGCACAACTGAAAAAAACAGCTCGAAAATGGAAGAGCAAATGAACGTTCGAAAGAGCTGTTGAAAAACAATGATTCTCGATTTACAAAGGCAGGTTCCCTTTTCTCATATAGAGACAACCAGGGAAAACCTGCCTTTATCAAGTGAAAATAGTGGCGAGAGCGCTCTCACTTTGCCGCATTCTTTTTCAGCATCGGCTCTATGAGAAGCATCTGCACAAAATCTTCTTTAATACTCCGTCGTAACGGTAAAGTCTTCTCTGATGGTGTAACTAAATCCGTTTCCTCTGATTCTTTCGGCTGTTTCTCTCATGAAAGCATCTGCTTCCTCAATCGCTTCTTCAACAACCAGAATGCCTTTTTTGCGAATTTTGCCTTGCGCCAGCATCTCTGCGCCGATGAACAGCGGAATGGCGGTAAGAGGTGCCATATTTCCATTGATGCGCCCGACAAACGAAACACATTTTCCGTCCTTTTGTCCGTGGAGCTCTATCGCTGCACAGGCGGTGGGCTGACGTAAAAATTCTTTCAATTCTGCTTCCGTCATAGCCGGCTCCATTGCCTTTTGGGCCAGCATCGCCGCCATCGTAAAATCTCTGGGTGTGACTGGATTTCCATTGATCATAAACGGATGCACGGAAGTGAGTCCCCGTAGACTGACATCTCGAAAGCCTTCATACGAAGCGACCGGCTCCAGGCAAAAACGCACAGAAACATTTTTTGTTTCCGTTGCATATCTTGGGAAAGTAAAGACTTCCGGATGACCGATTCTTGTTACCTTTCGCTTCCCATAGGGGGCATGAAAGTCAAAGTCCCACTCTTCTCGGAAAGATGGTTCGTTATGCATCACACCGTCTTTTATATAGGGAGCATTATGGATGCACTCCAGCATGTGTCCCAGAACTGCAGGACCGCCCGGCTCTCTCGAATCAACTGCAAAATAAAATACGGCTTCTTCCAGCGAATCAAAAAATCGTTCATTGGCACTGCGAGCAAATACGGAGAGGATGCCGGGACTCGCTCCCAATCCCATGATCATGCTGAGCCCTTTTTCTTCTGCTTTTTTCGGGAGATCACTGCGGAATATCTCATGAAAGGCTTCAATATCATCACAGAAGTCTACGTAGTGCTTCCCTGCTTCAATCACTGTTTCGATGATGCCATACGCCAGTTCGTGATAGGGTCCGGTGCAGTTTGCCACTACGTCACAGTCAGAAATGACACGGCGCAGACTCTCTTTATCAGAAACATCCACTTGTGCCGCCTTGACAATCGGCGAATTCAGGGATTCTACAATTTTACGGTTTTTCTCAATATTTCGAGAACAGATGACGACCTCCGTAAATACTTTTCCATGAAGAAGCAGATCTCTCACGCCGTAAAGCGCCTGACTTCCGGCACCGCCTAAAACTACTAGTTTCATTCTTCCCACCCTTTCTGCAAAAGTGAAATATCTCTTCCACCCCGCCAAATAAAATACTATCTCAGCTCATTATACCACTGGGTGTATCTCGCACAATTGTATATACTTATTATTCATTTAATTAAGAATAGATAAGGTGTTCTTTCATAAAAAAAGTGGCCTAGCCTGTTAAGCGAAACCACTGAATAACCTTGGTGAGAAGTACTATTTATTCGAGAGTGCCCCTGCGGGACGCTCTTTTGCTGTGCTGAGGATGACGACACTTCCAAGGACAAGGACAAGTCCAATGACGCTCTTCAGACTCAGGTTCTCTTGGAAGATAAACACACCTACCAATACACTTGTCACAGGTTCAAGCGTCGTCAGAATAGAAGCCGTTTGGGCACTGATTAGCCGCAGACTGCTCTGCAAGAGGGTCATGGCAAGGACAGAGACGACGACTGCTCCTCCCAAAGCCGCACCCCATCCAACGAGCGAAGTACTCAAAGGAACTTTTCCCTGTAGTGGCCAAGCGAGTAGGACAAAGAGAGTGCAGAACCAATGTATGTAGAGATTTAACTGGAGGGGTTCAAGCTGTGAAAGGGAGCTCTTGTTGATCGTGAGAAGATAAGTGGCGTAGCTGATTCCGGAGAAAGTGGCTGTGGCCACTCCCACCGGATGAAGTCCTCCCGCCGTGTTTTGCATCAGCACCACTCCCGTCAGCGCTAAAAAAATACACACGATCTGCATCGATGTTGGCTTTTGACGGAAGAAGATAAAGGCGAGGAGCACGACAAAAATCGGATACCCAAAGTGGAAGGTCATCGCAACACCTGATGGGATCAGGGTGTAGGAGTAAATGAGAGAACCCAGTGTAGCGGTAAAAGCCGCTGACACGAAAAGAACGGCCCGCAACTGGATAGCCGTAAGCTTTGCAATCGGCCCTCGGCTTTTTACGACAAACAATAAAATGACCGCACTGAAAAACACCCTTGCAAAGAGCAGGGTGAAGGGGGTCAAGCCGGCACCCATGGCTATCTTACTGAAAAGAGGTGCCAGTCCTGAGCAGATGCCCGAGAGCAGCGCGAACAGAGTTCCTTTAGATTTCACGTCATTGGTCTCCTAGTATGTGTGACGTCCTTCGATCGCCTTTAATAGTGTAATCTCGTCGCTGAACTCCAAGTCTCCTCCCACCGGAACACCGTGGGCAATGCGGGTGATGCGAGGGCCTTTCCCCTGCAATAGCTTGGAGAGATAGACGGCAGTGGCTTCCCCTTCAAGTGTCGGGGAATTGGCGAGGATGATCTCCTCCACCTCTCCCTCTTCCACTCTTTTTACGAGAGAGTCGATAAAGAGATCCTGTGGTCTCACCCCGTCTAGCGGCGAGATTCTTCCGTGGAGTACATGGTACAGTCCTCTATATTCACGGGTGCGTTCGATCGCCAAAAGATCCCTGGGCGTATCGACGACACAGATGATCTTGGGATTTCTTCTGGCATTCGAGCAGAACTTGCAGAGTTCTTCTTCTGTCAGGTAGTGGCACTGCGAGCAGAGATGTAGTTTTTTCTTCATCTCCACAATGGCGCGGGCGATGTCGACGGCCTCGCGCTCACTCATCTCGACGAGGTTGTAGGCCATCTTCTGGGCGGTCTTGCTTCCGATGCCCGGAAGACGGGCCAGCTGCTCAATGAGATGCTGCAGAGAAAGCGGAAGATCCTGCATTATAGACCCGGGATTCCCAGCCCACCGGTGAATTTGCCCATCACCTCATTCATGGCTTCATCGGATTTGCGAATCGCTTCATTGACGGCGGCGACAATCAAGTCCTGGAGCATTTCAATGTCGTCGGGGTCGACAACATCCGGCTCGATCTCCACTTCCAGGATTTCTCTTTTTCCATTGATGCTCACTTTGAGGGCTCCCCCTCCGACGCTGACGTCATAGACCTTTTCTTCGGCCTCTTCCTGCGCTTTTTGCATCTGCGCCTGCATCTTCTGGACCTGTTTCATCATCTGGTTCATATTCCCCATGCCGGGGATGTTGCCTCTTCTGGCCATGTTTCCTCCTAGCGAAACTCTATCTTGTCACTGTCTTGTCCAAAGAAAGCTCGGAGCCTGTCTTCGGGGTTCAGGGGTTTGTCTTCTTTTGAGATGCCACGCACCTTCAGAGGTGTCCCAAATACTTCTGTAGCGACGGCGCAGATCTTGGCATTGGTCTTCTCTTCATTGATGCGATTCTTATGGAAGTCATAGTCCGGACCGAAAGAGATCAGCAGGGTGTCTCCCGAGCGCGCTTCAAAGGTCCCTTCGAGGAGAAATGCATAGGTCGCAATGTCACCCGAAGCATTTAGTTTATCGAGAACTTTCTGCCAGTAGGGCGTGTAGTCATCGAGATCTTTCGGTGGGGGAACTTCTTCCTTGATCGGCTCGACTTTTCTCTTTTCAAGGACTTTTTTGACCTCCACCTGTACGGGTCCCTTTGCCTTTTCCCAGGTGGCGATAAGCGCCATCTCCAAGTGCAGGCGAGGAATCAGGCTAAAGCGCAAGGAACGCTGTGATTCATCGAACAGTTGGATCAGTTCATCCAGCTGATCGGAGGTAAGCATATCGTATTCTTCCGTTGCATCCCCTGGGGAATATCCCAAGAGTCCTTCAATGAGTCTCTTGTCCCTTACCAGGCGGGTAAGAAGAATGCTGCGCAGGAAGGCGAGAATCTCCCGATAAATCATGGTGAGTTCTTTTCCTTCGCGCAGAATCACACTGAGTTCCTCGAGCGCCTCTTCGATCTTGCCCTCCACCGCGGAACTAAGAAGCCGATGGATTCTTTCCCGTCCGAGAAGGCCCAGACTATTTTGGACCTGTTCCACTGTTAGCCGGGAGCGGTCAAGGGAGAGCGTCTTGTCGAGCAGACTGATGGCGTCTCTTAAAGCTCCTCCACTGTGCTCACATAGAAGATGCAGCGCTTCGGTTTGCGCCTCCACTCCTTCTTCTTTTGCAATATATGCCAATCGACGCATCATCGCTTGCTGGGAGATGCGCTTGAAAGTATATCGCTGGGTCCTCGAGAGGATCGTCTCAGGAATCTTGTGGACTTCTGTTGTCGCAAGAATAAAGACGACGGCGGGCGAGGGTTCTTCCAGCGTTTTAAGCAGTGCGTTAAAAGCACTGGCAGAGAGCATCTGCACCTCATCGATGATATAGACCTTATATTTACTCGATGCCGGCATGAAGCGGGCATTCTCTCGTAGTTCTCGAATGTCATCGACACTGTTATTACTGGCGGCGTCGATCTCCATAACATCCATCTGAGCGCCGGACTCGAAAGCCAGACAGCTCGGGCATTTGCCGCAGGGTTCTCCGTCTTGCAGATCTTCACAGTTGATGGCCTTTGCAAAGACCTGTGCCATCGACGTCTTCCCTGTTCCCCGGATGCCACTGAATAGGTAGGAATGACCAAAAGTAGCGCTTTTGACTTGATAGCGCAGCGCTTGGGTGGTCTCTTCCTGACCGGCAAAATCACTGAATGTCCTGGGTCGGTATTTACGATATAGGGCTAGATAAGACACATGCGCCTCCTTCCGGGTACTTTTCATTATACACGAAAAATCCCTGAGCAAGTGGACTCAGGGCAGAAGCGAAAACTCCCTTTCAGCGTTCCAGTAGAATTTCAAACGGGGCAGGAGCCGGCGGCGTCACAATCTGCACGACTCTCCATCCATCTTCCTGATATGTTTTAATAATTCTGCGGCATTTTTCCATATATGAAAGGTCTCCCACTTCTCCAAAGAAGCTGGAAACTTCTAAAACTTTAATACACTCTTCGCGCATGTTCCCTCCCAAAAAATAGTATGAAGCACGCAAAAAGAATTCTATCAGAACTGCACGTCATTGGCAAGGCGGGGGCTTAACATGTGACTTGGGTATATAGTTAGTATTACTCAATAAATAGGAGGTAAAGAATGAGTTTAAAGCAGTACCAACAGATGAAAGAAGGTCGGGGATTCATCGCCGCCCTCGACCAGTCCGGAGGGAGCACTCCCAAGGCGCTGGCTCTGTACGGTATTCCCGAGGACAGCTATTCAACAGAAGAAGAGATGTTTGATCTCGTCCATGAGATGCGTTCTCGCATCATTACGAACAAAGCGTTCAACTCCTCCAAGATTCTCGCCGCCATCCTGTTTGAACAGACTATGGATCGCACCATCGACGGAAAGCCGACGGCTGATTATCTTTGGGAGGAAAAAGGGATCGTGCCCATTCTCAAGGTAGACCAGGGACTCGACAAAGAAGAAAATGGTGTTCAACTGATGAAGCCCATGGACAAGCTCGACAGTCTCATCGAGCGAGCGAAGGCGAGAAGAATCTGGGGCACCAAGATGCGCTCTGTCATAAAGACCGCCAACGAAGAAGGTATCCGCGCCGCTGTCCGCCAGCAGTTTGACATCGGCAGACGAATCCTCGCCAGGGGTCTTGTTCCCATCCTGGAGCCCGAAGTCGATATCCATGCCAAAGACCGGGGTGCCATTGAGGAGATACTTAGAGAAGCCATCCTCGAAGAACTGAAAAGCGTACCGGAGAGCCAGCCTCTCATGTTCAAGCTCACCATTCCAGAAGAGCCTGACTTCTATAAAGAGATCATCGAGCACCCCTCCGTCCTTCGGGTCGTCGCCCTCTCAGGCGGCTTTAGCCGAGAAGAAGCCAACGAAAAACTGGCACAAAATCCCGGGCTGATCGCATCGTTCTCCAGGGCTCTGACAAAAGGACTGCGAAGAGACCAGACGGACGAAGAGTTTAGCGAACTACTTGAGAAGTCCATCGACAGTGTCTACGAAGCCTCAATCACCTGATTTCTTTGAAGGCTCACCAGATCGGAAGAGCACACGTCTGAACTCCAGTCACATCACGATCTCGTA
>CALFKA010000077.1 GCA_937880545.1 uncultured Clostridia bacterium
AGGAGAATTCATCCGGACGGTCCTGGCTTCTGATATGAGTGAAGAAGAAAAAGACATCATCATTACGAGCGGGATTCAGGCACTCAGCGGAGAGGAGATCACGATATGAAGCTGATCAGCTGTTATATTGAGAACTTTGGCAATCTCTGCGACTATGCCATTGATTTTGCTTCCGATCTCACTGTTATTAGCGAAGAAAACGGATTTGGAAAAACAACTCTGGCTGAATTCATCCGGGCGATGTTCTATGGATTCCCTCGGGCAAGCAAAGATCTCGAGAAGAACACCCGAAGAAAGAACAGTCCGTGGCAGGGAGGTACCTATGGAGGTAATCTTGTCTTTGAGCATGGAGGACGCCGCTATCGAATAGAGAGGACGTTTGGTTTTGTCCCCAAAGAAGATACATTTCAGCTCTATGATCTTCAGACCAATCAAAGAACTAGAGATTTCTCAGAGGAAGTCGGTCTTGAGCTTTTCGAGCTCGATGCCGCTTCTTTTGAGAGGAGCACCTATCTACCCCAGGTCCATGACATCACCTCCTTTACCACCTCAAGCATCCAGGCAAAATTGGGAGATCTTGTCCAGGACACCAACGACATCAATAACTTTGATAAGGCGATCAGAGCGCTGCAGAGCAGAAGAACATCTTTCCAGCCTTACCGGGGTCGCGGTGGAGTCCTTGCAGAAGCGGAGAGAAATATTGCAAAACGGCAGATGGAGCTTGATGAGCATCTGCGTCTTCTGCCGGAACTGGACCGGCTACTTTTGGAGGTAGAGCAGGAAGAAAAGCAAAAAGAAAGCTATCAGAAGACACTTGAAGAAACTCGTGAGGAAATGACCCATGCAGCAAGAGCCGCATCGAGAGAGGCTCTTGTAGCTCAGCACCATTTCTTTCAAAACCAAAAGCGGAAGTTCGTAAATCAAAAGCAGGAGATCCTGGAGAAGTATCCCTTAGGCATCCCCACAGAAGATGAGGCGAACGAACTGGTCACTCTTTTTGACAGGCTGGCAGAGGTTGGTACGGAGTCCGAGCCTACGGAAGCAGAGCTTGCGGAGGAAATCTTCTTCTCTGAGCAGGAAGAGAGATTTGATAGTGTTCCTCTGGAAGACGATTTTGATAGACTCCACAGACTCTCGGAGCGGCATATTTCTTTCACCGGCAGCCTGGCGGATGCGGAACTTTCTGAGAGTGAAAAGAGAAAACTGGAAGACCTACAAATCTTTTTTATGGGCGGTATCCCGGAAGACGAGACGATCGATGTCTGGGAAGGAAAAGAAGACAGGCTTAAGATCTTGCTGAGTCGAGCAGAAGAACTAGAACTTCCGGCGGAGGAAGAGATACAGCTTCAACACCTGGACATCTTCTTTTCCCCCGGTGTACCTGAAGAACCCACTCTCACGAACAGACAGAGTGACCTCGAAAGAGCAGAGGAACTTAGGCAGGAAAATCTTCGGATCGCTGCCACTGACGGTGCGGTATTACCCCCTTTCGACTCGCAGAAGAAGGAATACAAAGTTTGGTTCCTCCTTCCCTTGCTTCTCGGACTGGCAGCTTCGGGCGGTGGGGTTCTCCTTTTGATTCGGGAGCTCTTTGCCTTTGGGGGTGGACTATTGGCGTTGGGTGTTCTCCTTCTCATCGGAGCGATCTATCTTCGACTCAAGCAGATGGTGTCGAGCGGACTTTCTTCCGAGCGTTCCATTCTCCCTCGAGAAGACCGCCAAGTCATTCAAAAAAATGAACAAGAAGCTGCGGAGCTCGAGAGAGCTGTGCTCCAATTTGCTTCTATCTATATTTCTGACAGCCGGCCCCTCTCAGCAAAATTGACAGAGATTCAGACGAAGAGAGATCAGTATGTTGCGTTAAAGAATAGGCAGGAACAGCTGGAGACGCAGCGTCTACTGGTAGAAGCTGAGGCAGAAGAAATCCAGTTATTTCTGCAAGAGCAATTGAAACCTTACCGCTCAGAGAGTCTACCCTTTCACGATACCCTCGTTGACATACACACGAAGCGCTCTAATTTATTGGATCTTGAGAAAAAACAACAGGAACTTCAGGAGAGAGCAAAAGAGCTAGAGGAGAAGATCGAAAGTATCGATCAAGAACTGACATCTTTTTTGGTGCAGTATCATGAACATCCGGATCCGGAACGCTATGGAAGCCAGCTGACGAAGATCCAAAGAGATGCCGATGCCTTCCAAAGAGCCAAGGAGAATATATCTGAGCGGAGAAAGCAGAGGGAAGCCAGAGAAAAGCTGCGCAAGAAATACAGTGAACAGTTGGCTCACTTTACTGAGAAATATAGCATCACGTTAAAACCGCAGGAGCGCCTGCTCGCCCGCCAAATTCGTGATGATGTGAGAAAAGTGGAGTCGCTGAGCGAAGAAGTCGAAAAATCAAAACAGGATCTGGAGCAGTTTTATCTGAAGAACAAAACTGAGCTGGAGGCAGCTCCGGAGAAAAGTGTCCGCAGCATGGATGAGCTGAAAGAACTGGAAGATTTCTTCCTTGCCTCCTTCTCTCAGGTCTCGGAATCACTGAGCGAAACGCTCCAGGAACTTCGAAACGTTCAAGAGCGAGTGGATATGATTTCTGTTCTTCGCGATGACCTCTTAGCATGGACAGAGCGAAGAAGAGAAGCGATAACAAAATCGGATCTTCTCGACAAGACGATCTCCCTCCTGCAGAAATCAAAGGACTCACTCTCAAGTAGCTACCTTGATACCATTCAGCAGAGCTTTGCCAAGTATATGCACCGCTTACTGGATGAGGAGGAAGAGAGCATCTTCGTCAACAAAGATCTTCAGGTGCAGATGGAGCGAAGGGGAGCGGCGAGAGAGCTAGGCTATTTCAGCGTAGGCCAGGCAGACATTGTCATGCTCTGCATGCGCTTTGCTCTTATAGAAGCGCTGTTTAAAGACAAGAAGCCTTTTGTCATCCTCGATGATCCCTTCGTCAATCTCGATGACATCAATACGGAAAAAGCACTGAATCTCCTCAAAGATCTCAGCGAAGAATATCAAATCATTTACTTGACCTGTAACAGCAGCCGCGAGCCGGAAGTTTATAACTAAAAGAGGTGAAAGCGTTGTCAGACTATATAAAAGAGGCACCGAGCGCTTCTTCGGCAAGGCAGATGTTCTCTCGGGTACGCACCCGCGAGCGAATACTCTATCTATTTCACTGGCTTAGTGGCGGTGCGCTGTCACTGACGGAAGTGTTCGGTCTTAGCATGATCGCAGGACTTCTGTCAGATGGATCACTCTCTCAAGCGCTCCTTCTTATTATTTTCTATGCGCTTCTTCTTGGATTTCTGAGAATAGTGATGATCCAGACAGATGCGATGGCCTTTGCTCCTTTTAACTCCATTCGCGGGGACTATTTCCTGAAATCACTTCTTGTAATGACTTCTATGGATCTCAAGTACTTTGAGAATCCCTCCTTCCAGGATGAAATAGATATCGCAGAGCGCGCTATCAGTAACAACTTAGAAGGTCTGGAAGGTATTTATCATAAGTTTTTCCCGCTGGGAGCAGACGTTGTTTCGTGGATTGTTCTTGGGGCGGTGATGGCAACGCTTCGTCCATGGTTGTTTCCTCTTTACCTTGTACCTGTAGTAATTTATGTAGCGGTGACACGCTGGGTCAGCAGCCGACAAAACACCCGGCGAGCAGAGAGGCAATCCTCTGAGCGCAAGAACAATGTCTACAGTCGCAGTGCCAGCGACTTTAAGTATGGAAAAGATAGCCGTCTTTATAACCTCCGCCAACTTCTTTTGCAGAGATTTACGGATGAAATAGAAAAACTCAGGGAGATCCTTACATGGCACTATCGCCTGGATGTGTTGGGCTTTTCGATCAGTTTTGTCGCGATCATTCTTGTCGATCTGCTTTCTTTTTATCTGCTGATTCTGGCGCGAACAGATGGCATAAGTCTGGAAAAGTTTGTCTTGTATCTCAGCGCTCTGACGGCGATGAGCCTGATTATGTTGCGCTTGGCGCAGTCGATTACCTTTCTCTTCAAGGAGTTTCGGGATGTACGACGCTACTTTGGCTATATAAATGGCAACTGGAGCAGTGCGTCAGGCTCGTATGAACAGGAACTGACGAAAGCCCCCTCTATTCGCTTTGAAAACGTCTCCTTTTCTTATCCGAACACGGATAAAAAAGTGATCGACAATGTCAGTTTTACTCTGGAAGCCGGAAAAAAAGTGGCCCTCGTGGGAATCAACGGTGCCGGCAAGACGACACTGATGAAACTTCTTATGGGACTCTATCGGCCAGACAGCGGACATATTTACATAGATGGTATTGATTATCATGCATTTTCTCTATCGGATATGCGAAAGATCTTTGCTGTGGTGTTTCAGGAAGTGGAGCCACTGTCAATCACGATCGCGCAACATGTGTCTTGTAAGTATGAAGACATTGACAGACAAAAGGTTGAGCGGGCGCTTCGCAGAGCCGGCATCTGGAAAAAAGTAGAGTCTCTTGAGAAGGGCATGGACAGCATGCTTCTAAAAGTTGTCGATGAGAAAGGCGTCATCTTCTCCGGAGGAGAGAATCAGAAGCTTATGATCGCCCGCGCGCTTTACAGAGAAGAAGCCAAAATCATGGTGATGGATGAACCGACAGCGGCACTTGATGCCCTGGCGGAAGCAGAAATTTACCGAGAATTTGACTCGATTATGCATGGGCTCACCGGCTTCTTTATTTCTCACCGCTTAGCCAGCACCCAGTTCTGTGACGAGATCCTCCTCATGGATGAAGGACGTATCGCCGAGCGCGGTACACACCGTGAACTGATGGAGTCCGGTGGCATCTATCACAAAATGTACGAGACGCAAAAGAAATACTATCAGGAGGCTCAGCATGAAGAGGCTTAAGGCGGTGAGGGTCATGCTCCGACTGATCATGAAAGAAAACCCTTCCAGTCTGGTATGGCTCGTGATCTCGGGACTCCTGTCGACCTTCCGAGTCATCTTTATCGTATCGATTCCGAAGCTGATGATCGATGGGTTTCTCAAGAACTACTCATTTTTACAATATGTGCAGCTGATACTGATCATCGCCGGCGTAAAGCTTCTACTGTCACTGCTTGGTAAGTGGGTCGACAATCGCCAGCTCATCCACCAGGAGATCATGCGAAATAAGTATCTCCGAGTCCTTTCGGATAAGGTCATGTCGATTGACTATGCCCATCTGGAAGATCCTGCCGTTCTGGAGCTTCGTGAAGCAGGTTTTTTTGCTCTGTCTGCCTACCGAGCGCTCGACATGATGTTTCAGTTACTGATCGATGTCGCCTCCGGTATTTTTACACTTCTGACAATCACAGCGCTTCTGATCTACTTCAGTCTGCCGATCTTTTTACTCATCTTCGGACTTACAGCTGTCTCGACACTCCTCTCATTCTTTGCTGTCCAAAAAGCCACGGAATATACCAAAAAACAGATCCCGATCAATCGTGTATATAACTATTACTTCGGAGAAGCAAGTGGAGCAGACAGACAGAAAGAATACCGTATGTACGATTTGGGAAAAATAGTTGTTCAGGTAGTGAAGGAGCTAAACAGCGATACCGCCAAATGGGTTCGCATCATGAAAATACTCCAGGCAAATACAGCATCCCTACAAATGGTGATCCAGTCACTGATCACACTGATCGTCATGGTCTTTGCGGCGTATAGAACGCAGGGACAGTGGGGAGATGTCATATCCGTAGCTGATTTCACCTTTTTTGTCGGCATTGCGGTTCAGTTCTCGACTTCCTTTGAAAGTGCTCTGAGAGGTGTTTTTGGTTCTTTCCAGGCGCTTGATATGTTGCAGCCTCTGGCTGACTTCATGGAGATTCCTGATAGCCGGTTGCACAGCGGAGAGAAGATACCCGGATCTTTTGAGAATTTGGAATTCAATAATGTCAGCTTTCGTTACCCACAGGGAGATCGACAGATTCTTGAGAATATTTCATTTCGCATTGAAAATGGGGAACATATCTCTATCGTGGGTGTCAATAATGCCGGCAAGACCACGATCGTCAAACTGATCTGCCGTCTATTTGAGCCGGATGAAGGAGAAATTCTCTATAACGGCATCTCGATCAAAGAGTATGACTATCAAGCTTGGCTCAGACTCGTGGCTACTGTCTTTCAAGACTTTCAATTTTTGCCTCTTTCTCTGAAGGAGAACCTCTCCGAGACGCAAGATGACACCAGAATCATGAAGACACTAGAGATGGTGGGCATGAAAGAAAAGATCGAAAAGCTGCCGCAGGGACTGGACAGCCAACTGAACAAATTCCTGCATGAAGATGCAGTGGAGTTTTCCGGCGGAGAGAAGCAAAAACTGGCCATCGCAAGAAGCATCCTAAAAGAGGGTGAACTCATCATCCTCGATGAACCGACAGCGGCACTTGATCCATTTGCTGAAAGTGAGATCTACGAGCATTTTTCGGAGATGGTGAAAGGCAAAACTACCATCTTCATCTCCCACCGCATGAGCTCTTCATTGTTCTGCGATAAGATTCTTCTTCTGGATGGAGGGAAAGTGGCAGCGTTTGATTCACACAAAGAACTCATGAAAACAGACAATATGTACAGGACACTTTTTCTCGCTCAGGCACAGCACTATAAGAATGAAAGCGAGAATGATTTACACGAGAAAGAGTCCATCTTTTCTTAGTTCATAGACTTCATCTGCGACTTCGTCGATGAATTTTCTGTCGTGACTAATCGCTAAAATCACTCCTCCGAATTCTTTCAAAGACTCTCTGATGACAGGACCACTGAGAGGGGAGAAGTTACGGGTCGGCTCATCGAGAAGCAGAAAAGGGACACCTTCCAGCTGCATCTTTGCAAAGTACAGTTTTGCCTTTTGCCCTCCGGAGAGCTCCGTGACAAGGCTAGTCATCTCTTCACTTGTATATCCGAGAGAGCCAAGCCAAGTACGGATCTTCGTGATTTCGTCTTTTGTTCCTGTGACAGAGAGGAAGGAAATGGCTGTTTCCCCCGGGGCAAAGAGATCCTGGTAATTCTGAGGCATATAGCTGCAGGGAACACCAGAGTGTTTCAGATGCTCATAGATCTTTTTCAGGAGGGTAGTCTTTCCACTCCCATTGTCTCCGATGATGACGATCTTTTCCGGCCCGACAATTTTTAACGAGATGTCTTCACTGAGTTTCTTGTCTTCGATAGAAAGCTCTTCAAGATGAAACTCCAGCGCCACCTTTCTCTGAGGAAAGTCGATCGCCTGATCAAAACGGACAAAAATCTCATCGTCAATGAAGATGAACTTTTTCATCTCTTCTCGCTCCCGTTCAAAGCGCTTGCCCATGGCTTTGACCGAGTGCATTTTCTTTTTTAGATTGGCGGCTCCTTGTGGATCAGCTCTTGAGATGACCCGCTGTTCGTGATCCACTCGCTCAAAGAGTTTCTGATAACGCTCCTGTCTCTTCTTTTCCTCTGCGCGCTGTTTTTTCGCCTGCTGATTATGGGTTTCAATCAGCGCTTGCCGTCTTTGGGCATATTCTGCGTACCCGAGACCTGAGATGGTATGCACGGGTTCACTTCTCCTGTGTCGCAGCTCCAGATGAATCAGCTCCTCTGCGCAGCGCTCAAGGAGCAGTTCGTCATGGGAGATAAAAAGGACAGAGATGTCCTGCTTCAAAAGAAAATCCTCGAGCCAGGCAAGAGAGTGAAGATCCAGATCATTGCTCGGCTCATCCAGAAGAAGAACCGTAGGGTTCTTCATGAGAAGACCGAGGAGTTGCCATTTGACTTTTTCTCCCCCGGAAAGAGAGGCAAGGGATCGTTTGCTGAGGTAAAACTCTTCATCGAGTCCCAACTCATCTAGTAGCTCATAGAACAGTCTGTAGTTGAAAACGGCCCCGATGGAATCGAGATATGCAGAAAAATCCATCTCTCCATGCTGCAGTTCTTGGGGCAGATAGGCGAGCACCTCTCCCCGAGTATCCACCTCTCCCTCCACAAGCACGTACTCCCCAAGCGGCACCCCGGCGCCCCGGACCTTCTTCAGCAGGGCGC
>CALFKA010000078.1 GCA_937880545.1 uncultured Clostridia bacterium
CAGGTGAGTTCATGGAGGAACTGGAGACGCACGGACGTATCTATGGCTACCGCTTTCGCCCCGAAGGCAGGCTTTTCGCTAAGCCTATTGATGAGTATCCGGGAAAGACCCTCGATGCCAAAGGCATCCAGGTAATGATCGACAACAACTTGGACTTCGAAGTGGCGCTCTACCCGTATGAGCTGATTACCTATGGGGAGAGTGGAGCGATCTTCCAGAACTGGATGCAGTATCTCTTGGTGAAGCAGTACCTGGCAGAGCTCGAAGAAGACGAGACGCTCGTCCTCTTAAGTGGTCATCCGCTGGGCGTCTTCCCTTCAAGAAAGGAAGCTCCTCGACTCATCATCACCAATGGTCTCATGGTCGGCATCTACGATGACTTGGATCACTTCAACAAAGCAGCGGCGCTCGGTGTGGCAAACTATGGGCAGATGACTGCCGGCGGCATGATGTATATCGGACCGCAGGGCATTGTGCACGGAACCTATAACACCCTGCTCGGAGCTGCTCGCTTGAAGCTCGAAGCAAAAGACAACCTCGCCGGCGTCCTCTACATCACCTCAGGCCTTGGTGGCATGAGTGGAGCGCAGGGCAAAGCCGTGAAGATCGCGGGAGGCGTGGGGATTGTGGCGGAAGTCGACATGTCCCGAGTCCAGACAAGACTCGATCAGGGCTGGATCGATCAGTCCTTTGACAGTGTAGAAGAAGTCGTCAAAGTCGCCCTGGCTCATAAAGAAAAGGGAGAGCCGGCAGCGCTTGCCTATCACGGAAATATCATCACACTTCTCGAGTACCTCAGAGACCACGAGGTGGAAGCAGAACTCCTCAGTGACCAGACCAGCTGCCATGTGCCTTATGAAGGCGGCTACTGCCCGGTGAGCCTGACCTTTGAAGAGCGCACCGATATGCTCAGAGATGACCCGAAGAAGTTTGCGGCTCTCGTCGATGAAAGCTTGCAGCGCCACTACAAGGTGCTAAAAGATCTTACAGATCGCGGAAGCTATTTCTTTGACTACGGCAACTCTTTTATGAAAGCTGTCTATGATGCCGGGGTAAAAGAGATCACAAAGAACGGCGTCGATGAGTCCGATGGATTCATCTGGCCTTCCTATGTAGAAGACATCATGGGCCCGCTGATCTTTGATTACGGTTATGGACCTTTCCGTTGGGTCTGCCTCTCCGGAAAAGACGAAGATCTCGATGCCACCGATCAGGCTGCCATGGAGATGATTCCCAAAGAAAGACGCTATCAGGACATGGACAACTGGGTCTGGATTCGTGACGCCAAAGTCAATGGCCTCGTCGTCGGCTCCAAAGCCCGCATCCTCTACTCGGATGAGATGGGTCGTGTATCGATTGCGCTTCGCTTTAATGAACTCGTAAGAGAAGGGGTCATCGGACCTGTCATGCTCGGAAGAGATCACCACGATACCGGCGGGACGGACTCACCCTTTAGAGAAACCTCCAACATCTACGACGGAAGCCGCGTCATGGCGGACATGGCCACCCAGAGCTTTGCGGGAAATGCTGCAAGAGGCATGACGATGATCGCCCTTCATAATGGCGGAGGCACCGGCATCGGCAATTCCATCAACGGAGGCTTCGGTCTAGTGCTCGATGGCAGTGAGAGAGTAGATGAGATCATCCGCTCAGCCCTCAGCTGGGATGTCATGGTCGGCGTCGCCCGCAGAAACTGGGCAAGAAATGAAAATGCCATGGAAACATCGGAACTCTATAATCAGACCGGCAAAGGAAAAATCACCATTCCTTATCTAAAGAAATAACATGAAAAAAATGTTGATAAAGAACATCTCTGAACTTGCGACCTTTGAAGGCACTGCCGCAGTGGCGGGAGAGGAGATGGACAAAGTAACAAAGAGGAAGGACGCCTGGATCTTGATCGAAGGTGAGTACATCTGCGCCATCGGAACAGGTGAGCCTCCCGAGATAGATGAAGATATTGAAGTCCTGGATGCGTCAGGGAAACTGGCGCTTCCGGGTTTTGTCGACTCCCACACGCACTTTGTGTTTGCGGGGCGCCGACAGGGAGAGTACAATCTCCGCCTTCAGGGCGCTACGTATGCTGAGATCATGGCAGCCGGAGGCGGTATCGCCAATACGGTAAGTGCCACTCGTAAGGCTTCGGAGGAGGAACTCTATGCGCTGGGCTTCTCCCGCCTTAATGGTTTTCTGTCTTATGGGGTAACAACGGTAGAAGGAAAGAGTGGCTACGGTCTCGATGAAGAGACCGAACTTCGCCAGCTCAAGGTCATGGACCTTCTGAATCAGGCGCATCCGGTGGATGTCGTGCCCACCTATATGGGGGCGCACGCTGTCCCGAAAGATTCCACGGAGGAAGCTTTCATTGACTTTCAGATAGAAAAGATGCTGCCACTGGTAAAAGAGCAGGGCATTGCTCGCTTCATCGACATCTTCACGGAAAAAAATGTCTTTGAGATCTGCCAATCCTACCGCTACCTGAAAAAGGCAAAAGAACTTGGCTTTTCGGTAAAAGTACATGCCGATGAGATTGTGGCTCTGGGAGGAGCAGAACTCGCCGCCGAGATGGGTGCTGTCAGTGCAGAGCATCTTCTGCAGATCTCTGAAGAGGGGATGAACGAGATGGCGAAGAGTGGTACCATCGCGGCACTACTGCCCCTGACTGCCTTTAGCCTGAAAGAAGAATATGCACCTGCTCTCAAACTGATGGAAAAGGGTGTGCCGGTAGCTCTGGCTACAGATTTCAACCCCGGAAGCTGCCCTTCAATGAGTGTTTCTCTTTTAATCGCACTTGCCACCCACTATATGGGTATGAGTATGGAACAGACTCTTTGCGCTCTAACGATTAACGGCGCTGCGGCTTTGGAACTTGCAGAGTCCCGCGGGACACTGGAGCCGGGCAAGCTCGCCGATATCGTGCTTCACGACGCAGAAGAGCTGGATCAGCTGAGCTATCATTTTG
>CALFKA010000079.1 GCA_937880545.1 uncultured Clostridia bacterium
ACGAGATCGTGATGTGACTGGAGTTCAGACGTGTGCTCTTCCGATCTGCTGGGTGTCCCAAAGGTCAAGAGGATTGGTTTTGGCATGATGGAAGGCGTCATCTGGCATCAGATATCAGAAGAAAGAAGAAAGAAATTTGAGGCAAAAGTGAGAGCGTTTGCCAGAGAATTTCAACATCTTGCACCGGAGAAAAAAAGCTTGAAAGCAACATTGTATTTTCAGATTTGTAAGAGAATGCAGCAGTCTGTCCTGAAAAAGATTGGCGATGGAGAAAAGCCAAGTGTTGATACTCAATACTGGATCGATCAGGGATGGATATCCGGATGAGAACGGGTGTGGAAAAGAGTAGGGTAAGGATGAAAAGAACGATGACTTTTGCCGTGTTTATGACAGTACTTATTTTGGTGTTTCCCACCTTGTCCGGAGCGGTGATTACAATCTACGAACTCAGTACGCTTCAGGGAAGGCTTGCACAGGGCATAGCCTTTGTGCTCGCAGGTATTCTGGGGCTAGTCATTGCAAAGAGTCGATTTGGAAACATGAAATACGTAGGGCTTGATAAACCCAGAGTGACCAAGCTTAGTGAGTATCTCTGGTTTGCTCCGCTCATCATTGTTGAGGTGATTCCGCTTTTTATCGGCATCAGAGAAGGTTTAAGCAGCACCGCAATCATTATCTATCTTTTCTTTACAGCAGCGGTCGGCTTCACAGAAGAGTTGTATTTCAGAGGAATCATATGGACGGCTCTGCAGGAGAAATCTCTGAAATTTGCTGTTCTGATGTCGTCCTTTTTATTTTCTGTTGGACACTTTTTGAATCTCCTGGCGGGAGCCAGTATGAAAAATACCATCCTGCAAGTGATTTTTGCCTTCCTTTTTGCCTTAGTGGCGGTGGGCATCAGTTATGCAACGGGCAGTATCGCCATCCCGATCCTTTGGCATACCATTCATAATTTTGTTTCGCTTATTACAGTGGAATCTTCAGGTCGAGCAGACATTTCCATCGAGATATTCCTGGGCTTTGTCCTTCTCCTCTATGGAGTGTATTTGTGGCTAAAGTTTGTGAGCCCGAATGAGAAAAGCAAATCGAGCGTAGTGGTGGTTGAAGCAAGAAGCTCCGACTTCTATAAGTCGGGGTAGTTCACTAGTAATGAAATATTAACTGATTCAGGCAAGGTGAGTGCAGAACAAGCCAAACTATATGCAGAAACGGAATTTGAGAAATATCGAATTGTTCAAGATCGATTGTACCAAAGTGATTTTGATAAATTATTGCAGGCACAGAAGAAATAGGCTAGAATTTGACAGAACGAGTATTATATTGAAATAGATATATTTTCCACCGTGGAGGTTGCTTTGGAACGGTATGTCACGCTATGGTTTTGGACAGATTTTAGCACAATTAGCCCTGTGGTCTGACTGGTAATCGCCATTTTGTTTATTTCGTTGGTCGTTATGTTCACGGGAAAATAGTTCGGACCTCTTGGTATAATTATTGTTGGAGTCAGTTTAGTTTATTGGGAGTATATGGAGGAGGGAATCATTATGAGTTATAGACTCTTGGGACTCCTACTTTCCATTGCGCTGTTTGTTTTCTTAATTTTAAAAAGATTTGACCGGAAGTGGAAAAAAAGACTTCTTCTGACATTCTCTTTTCTTTTTTTTCTGTTCATGACCTTTTGGTATCTCGTCCCATTGACGCCCGCCCCAAAACCCGGCGGCGAGAAAGAAGTCCTCACTGACATCGTCTTTTACAAGCATGAGTCCAGTTTTCCTGACATGTTGACAGGGGAAGGGGAAAGAGAGATTCCTGTCCGTCTCTGGTATCCAAAAGATGCAAAAGAGCACAGTCAGCCTCTTTTTGTCTTCTCGCACGGATCATTCGGGGTAGGGACGTCCAATGAGACCTTGTTTTTGGAGCTTGCATCGCGTGGATATGTAGTGATGAGCCTAGAACACCCTTACCATTCCTTTATGACGACGTTGTCAGATGGTAGAAGAGTTACCGTAGATTTTGGGTTCATGAAGAGTGTGCTGAGTAGCCAAGGATCAAAAGACCTGGAAGGCACTCTGGAGTCTCTCAGGAACTGGTTGGAGATACGACGAGAAGATCTTCACTTTGTCCTCGATCAAGTTCTGGATGCTGAAGCAGATAATGAATATGAGCGCTATATTGACACCGATCGGATTATTTTGTCGGGGCACTCCCTGGGTGGCTCAGCCGCGTTGGCAGTAGGGCGTGAAAGAGCGGAGCAGGTGAAGGCTCTGGTTGTTTTAGAATCACCTTTTGCCATGGATATTGAAGGAATAGAGGGAGAGGAATATATTTTTACGGATGAACCTTTTCCCCTGGCCATCCTGCACATCTACTCTGATTCGCTGTACCCGAAGATCGGAGAGATCACGACCTATGCGATGAATGACAGGTTGATCAAAAGCACAGACCCGAAATTTGTCAACAAACACATCGAGGGAGTAGGTCATATCGGACTGACAGACATGTCATTGGTGAGCCCGATCATCACCAATTGGATTGATGGGGGCCTCAATAAGCGCAAAGCACCGGAAACTCTCTTCGAGTTGAACCGCTACGTACGGGAGTTTTTGGAAGTGTATGGCAGATAGATCAATGATACTTCTATTCATATGAGACGGATTCCATGTCCACGTATGCTCACTGCTTGTTAGAATGAGTGTCCGTGGTTTTTCTTAAAAATTTTGCTGTGCTATTCATTATTTGAGTAGAACTTCCATAGATAGAAGTTATCCATTTTGCTCAGCGAGAGAAGATTGTAATACACCTTGACACTGCAAACGATGGTTGCAATGATACATGTGTTGCTCGGCTGCTGAGCAGTTGAATTTAGATACTATTTGACGGAGAGAAAGGAGAATATAGCCTGCAAGACAGGCTGTATAAAAAGCAGATGGTAAAGATTTCCACAGAACTCCCACAGGTTTTTGGAGGATTTGCTGAAGCGAGACAAAATGGCTTTCTGGCCATGAAGGCGATTAAAGACAAAGGGATTGGTGTGGTCGGTCAATTTTGCACGTATACTCCCCTGGAAGTGTTTATGGCAGCCGATTTAGTCAGTGTTGGGTTGTGCTCGACAAGCGATGAGACGATTCCGGCGGCTGAATCGGTTCTACCTTCAAATCTATGCCCACTCATTAAATCAAGTTATGGCTTTGCCATCACAGACAAGTGCCCCTATATGTATTTTTCTGACCTTGTGGTGGGAGAGACGACGTGTGATGGAAAAGTGAAGATGTATGAACTGCTGGCAAAAGAGAAAAATGTACATATCTTAGAGCTTCCCAGACGACAGAATACTCCTGAAGCAAAAGCGCTATGGCGAGCGGAAATTGCCCGTCTCATCGAGCGCGTAGAAAAAGATTTTGGCGTAGAGATTACGGAAGAAAAACTGCAAGACGCCATCCGACGCAGAAATACAGAGAGACGTCTTTTGAAAGAGTTCTATGAATTATCGACAATGTCTCCACCGCCCATGACAGGCCTTCACCAGTTGCAGGTTTTGTTTGGTGCACAGTTTAAGTTTGACTGGCAGGAAAAGGTAGATGAGATCCGCAAAGCGATCGACACCATCAAAAAAGCCTACGAAGAAGGAGAGCGTCCTGTGCCTGCTTCGGCCCCGCGTATCCTGATCACGGGATGTCCCATGGGTGGCGTCACGGAAAAAGTAGTCAAAGCTGTTGAAGATGCAGGTGCAGTGGTGGTAGCGTATGAAAACTGCACAGGAGCAAAGCAAATGGAGCGCCAGGTAAAAGAAGAGGGAGACCCGCTCACCAACATTGCAGATCATTACCTGCAGATCGGATGCTCCGTCATGACACCTGATGACAACCGCTTTGAACTCCTGGATGACTTAATGAATCGCTTTGACGTGGATGGTGTGGTGGAGATGACCTTGCAGGCCTGCCATACCTATGCCGTGGAAGCTTATTCAATCAAACAGCATATGAAAAATAAAAATATGCCCTACATCCAGGTCGAGACGGACTACTCGACGTCTGATGTCGGACAGCTTTCTACACGTCTAGGCGCATTCATCGAAATGCTGTGATGAATCACCGGAAAACAACGGCCTCCATCGGGATCGATTGTGGCTCTGCCGCCTGTAAAGGGATCCTGCTGATGGACGGAAAAATCAAAGAAAAAGAGATCCGCCCCACAGGCTGGAGCCCCAAGACCACCACGAGAGAGGTGCTGGAAGAACTGCTGAGGCGGGCAGATCTGCCGCGTGAAGACGTCTACGTGGTAGTGACCGGCTACGGTCGATTGGGCATAGACTTTGCCGATCGAATCGTCACGGAAATTACCTGCCACGCTCTCGGAGCTGAACACATCGCTCCGGGGGTACGAACAGTGATCGATATTGGGGGGCAGGACTCAAAAGCCATCTCTGTAAAGGATGGGTTTGTCACTTCCTTTCAGATGAATGACAAGTGTGCCGCAGGAACGGGCCGGTTTCTTGAAATGTCTGCTCACCGGATGGGGGCGGATCTCTACGAATTTTCAGAGCTTCTGAAAGCCAGGAAAACATGTTCTCTATCAAGCGTGTGCGCTGTCTTTGCAGACTCTGAGATCATTTCTCTACTGGCATCAGGCAAGACGAGAGAAGAAATTGCGGGAGGCGTTATCCATTCGGTTGTCAAACGGGTGATGGCTCTGGCCTTTCGAATCGAAGTAGAGTCTCCGGTGCTTTTAACGGGAGGACTTGCCGAACTCTCTGTTTTAAAAGAAGTATTGGAGTCGGAGATTGGAAAACCGGTGATTGCCTCCCCATGGTCTCGCTACGCAGGGGCGATCGGCGCAGCACGAATGATAGAGCGAAGGAAAGAAATGTAGAAGCCAGTGGGCTTCTACATTTTTTTGTGCGACGGGCATGCCGTCATTCTGTGGTGAAAGTCCATCCGGGGCGTAGTTGCCAACGAACCCCATAGCGACTGGCAAGTTTCACACCGTGAGGTGTGGGAGAGAGGAAGCCATAGCGAAATCGTAGCCTGACGGACAGGAACCGAATACGAAGGCTTGCATGGCGGGTAAGCGGGCGAAAAGTCGTGAAGCCCCAAAGGCAATCGTAACCCATGCAGGTAGCTTCGGCAGGTAGACGAGGAAAGAATGACGACTTATCCCGTGAGATCTTGTGAACGGTAGTACCCGTAGTAACAACGAATCACAAGAAGTCAGCCGAAGCCATAGTAGCGATGAAACCTCGTAACGGGGGTGGAGCGAAGGGCTGAACCACTCATACGTCAACTGAACTTGAGCTTGTAAATGCATAGGCCTGACGAGGACGAAGCACCAAAGACGTAACGGCGGGAAACGTCCGCAGGAGGTAGGGCTACTGGGCATGAAAGCAACGAAACGAAGGGAGACAAACCGTGTCACAACTCATGGATCCTCGCTAAGCGAGGACTCCTGAGTTGCTACGACTATTACTTGAGTGGAACCGCCGTATGCTGAACAGCACGTACGGTGGTGTGAGAGGGCGGATTTATTCCGCCCTACTCGATTATAGGACTTCTTTTCGAAAGACAGTGTTATGATGATAGGGTCTTTACTTATTAGAAACGACGATTGAGGTAGCGCATGAATGCACGCATCAAAGCTTGGCAGGATCTTTCCTTTGGGATGTTCATACATCTGGGTGTTTACTCCCAGTTCGGTGGAGTGTATCAGGGAGAAAAAATAACGCAGGGCTATAGTGAGCAAATTATGCAATTTGCACCTATTCCGAAAGAGAAGTATTTGCAGATGGCCCAAACGATGACACTGGAAGCGTTTGAACCGGATGATATTATTTCTTTGGCAAAATCAGCCGGCATGAATTACTTGGTAGTCACCGCCAAACATCACGATGGATTTTGCATGTATGATACGCAGACGACCTCATTTAATGTGGTCAAGCAGACACCTTTTGCCGAGGATGTGATTAAGAAACTGGCAGATGCATGCCGACAGCAAGAGATGAGATTTGGCGTTTACTTTTCTTTGGTGGACTGGAATCTGGGTCATGATTTTGACCCCAATAACTTCAATTCGATCTCAAGGGAAATAGAGGATATTCTCTGCCGACAATTGACGGAGCTGGTGTGCCATTATGGAGAACTTTGCGAGTTGTGGTTTGATATGGCAAGCCCGTCTTTAAGACAGAGCTTAGGCTTTAAGAGCATCGTAAGAAAATATCAACCGATGGCCATGATCAATGGGCGCATCGGAAATGCTCAAGGCGACTTTATTACTTTTTGGGACAATGAGATCCCGGAAGAGGCGCCGGATAAGCCTTGGCAGACACCTCAAAGTATCTATCCAGAGACTTGGGGCTATCGCTCCTGGCAGGTCCATGAAGATCCGAAGAAAAGAGCAGATCTCCTTTTCCGAAATTACAAATCGGTGACACAGCGCAAAGGAAATTATCTGCTCAATATCGGTCCCAAGGGCGATGGATCCGTGAGTGACTTTGAAAGACAGGTCTTAATAGAGCTTGGAGAAAAGATTCGGGCAGAGTCAAAATAAATGCCATAACTTTGGTCATTGCAATAGTTACAGCATCTTTTCTTCTTCCTCTGCGCCCTTCTTTTCCATATTTAACAACCATTCTTTTCGTTCAAGCCCCCCTCCATATCCTACGAGCTTCTTGTTGGCGCCGATGACTCGGTGACAGGGGATGACGATGGAGATGGGATTTCTGTTGTTGGCCAGGCCGACTGCCCGGGAAGCACCGGGGTTTCCAATTTTTACTGCGATGTCTTTATAGCTGCAGGTCTGTCCATAGGGAATTTCCTGAAGAGCCTCCCACACCCTTTTCTGAAACTCTGTACCTTCTAAGTGAAGAGGGAGGGAGAAGATTTTTCGCTTTCCTTCGAAGTATTCTTTCAGTTCTTTGACAGCTTTTCTTGAGAGCGGCGTGGGAGAAGCTTCCTTCTTCTTGTCGACAAATTCGATTCCCACAATGTGGTCTTTTTCAAAAGCGATTTCGACGATCCCCAGTGGTGAATCCAAATAATCATATGGCATGTCATTTCCTCCGTGACTGAGTGGAAAAGTAGAGCTTTTCTCTATTATACCCACTCGGTGTTTTCTATAGTGGAGAGGGAGGAAAAGATGAGAGAAAGAGGTTCGGTCAGTGTATTCTTTTTGATCCTGTTACCGTTTCTTCTGGTGCTGGCACTGCTCATTACGGAGTTTGGCTACTTCCGGTTTCATTTTCACAGGTTGCGCTCAGAAATGTACCTGTATACCGATCAGGTGCTCAGTGACTTTGATCGCCCTTTATTTTTGGAGTTGGGACTCTTTGCGGTGGAGGGAGTAGATAGAGGTTTTCGGGATTCTCTGGATGATCCGGCTATCTTGAAAGACTCGATCCTTCGGACGATGGAGGGGCATATGCTCCTCGAAGGCGTCTACTTTGCGGAAAATCTGGTCGGTGAATTTCTCCGAGAGAAGATGAACATCCAGCTCGGGGTCTTTGATCTCTCCGGGCTCAACCGAGAGCTTTGGAGCATCCTCGAGGGAGAGAGCGTCGATGTAGCCGGCTTTCTTATGAAACTCGCCGGGAGTGCTGCGTATGCAAAACTGGAAGGGGTCAGTCTCAGGGAACTTGAGCATCTTCTTTTGGAGGGAGACTTAGAAGCGATTAAACAATTGCAGCCTGTTTTTGTGATTCGAGAAGAGGTGCGCCAGAGTTATTCGACCTTTCTTGCGTATGCAAAAAAGTATGATTTTTTGAATGTTCTTGGAAGTTATCAGCTCGCCGACTATGCGGTGGACTACTTGGGTTACAGCCTGACCAAGGCCGAGCGGGAGACGCTGCACAGTGAATACATTCTGACGGGGGTGAAGGATCGAACACTAAGGCGAACCCTCATCACGGCAGAACTCTTCGGTGTGCGGCTCCTCTTCAATGTGGCGGAGATCTTTATTAACCCGCAGCTTCGAGAGAAAGTGCAGGCAGCCAGCTTTGGCGATCCCCGGCTATTTCTCCTGGAAGCGTTGGTGCTCGCTTCTTCAGAGAGTGGCTTTGACGTCAGCGATATCCTAGCGAGGCGTCCGGTGCCGCTGTATAAAGGGGAGCAGGGATTCCAGAGCTTTTCTTTGGGGAGAAAGGACTACAAAAGCGGTTGGGGCTACCCGGACTATCTCAAGGTGATGCTGATGTTGGTGCCGGAGAGCTGGTACCTTTCGCGCATAAAAAATGCCATCGAGCATAATTTCGAGGCGGATCTGTCAAAAATGTATACAGCTTGGGTTTTTGAAGAAGAAATGACATTTACCGGGAGGGTGCTCCCGTTTGAGATCATCAGAGAAGTGAAAGGGGGACTGAGTTATGTCTATGCGTCGGGGTTCATTGAGCGTTGAAGCGACAGCGGTGATGGGGGTGTTTCTGGTCTTCGTTTTGTTTGTCCTCTCCCATCTGTTCGGTACGGTGTACTTCTCCAGATCCTTTCACGAGGCGACAGCCTACATCATTGGAAATAACCGGAGCTTTGTCAATGAACAGGTCATCAACGAAGAGATCGGCACATCGTTTGAAGAGGGGTTTGTCCTGCGTTTTGGTCCAATGGAAGAAGTGTTTCCGTTTCTTGAAAACGGCTTTCTGCATGCCAGCGAAGAGGTGGTGTATATCACAGACACGGGGAACTATTATCATAAGCCCACTTGCCCCACAGTAAGACTGAGCCTGCGCCCTGTCGTCAAAGGAGAGATGAAGGGAATCCTCGGTCCGTGCAGAGTCTGTCACTGAAGGCTTCGTTTACCTTTCCAGTTCAAAGTAGAAGGGGATCCTCTTGGTAAGTACCCGAGCCTCTATACCTTCTGCCGGTGTGTTGGGGAGAAAAAACTCACCGTCCATGTCCAGTTCGTCCTCTGTCCAGAAGCGGACGCGGTCGGTCTGGAAGTAGGAGACATAGGGACTCTCAATATGCTTGCCCTCCTGTAGCCGGATGGAGATCTCCAGGAGCGCCGGCAGAGGAGCCTTTCTAATGAGGACGCCTTCAAACAAGCCGTCCTGTGTGTCGGCATGAGGTGCCATATGGAAGAAACCGCCGATGCTGGAGGAGTTGGAGAGGAAGAACACGAGATATTCTCCCATGTACTCAAACTGTTCGCATTCGATGCGGATATTGCCGAAGAGGTCTTCTGTGATCACTTCGCGGATTCCTTCCAGGTAATAAGCGATGGGACCAAGGAGATTTTTCAGGTTGGGCTCGGTGCGGTGGGCAATATTGGAGAGCGTACCGGCAGCCAGCACATTGATGAAGTACTGCCCTGTCGACTCCCCCAGATCGAGCCAGTGAAGCGAGAAATTGGGGAAGACCCGCAGGAAGTCACGGACTTCTTTTGGGATGCCTAAGTAAGAGGCAAAATCATTGGCGGTGCCACCACCAAAGGGACAGACCGGGAGAGGCTCGGGAGCCCGCATCAGGCCATTGATGACCTCGCGCAACGTGCCGTCTCCGCCAAAACTGATCAGCAGATCGACGTCTTGCTTTTCTGCGCGTTCCTGCGCTTCGTGCATCGCTTCTTCCGGACCGTCTGTCTCAAAAAGAGACACGCAATACCCCTGCCTTACAAGCCCCAGGATAAGATCCTCAATATCATGGGAGAGCCTGCCTCTTCCGGATAGGGGATTAAATATAACATGGACTCGCTTCATACACGCCTCCGTAGCCTAAGTATACCCGAAGAAAGAGAGAAAAAGAGAGCTTTGTGAATAAAAGAACATTGAAGACATCGTGAAAGTATATTAAAATGGCATAGGCCGGGGAGCAGAGACTCTGCTGCCGGGCAATAAGGACATTACATAGAGCTGTAAAAGGCGAGACGTATAACAAGGTGGATACATGAAAAGATTATTTGAAACTCAAGTACAACTGCTAAAATACAACATTCTCAAGCATGTGGCTGTTCATGCTTGGCAAGATAAAATGATGGAAGCATATACAGATGTTCCTGATACAATAGTAGGAGACGGTCTGCATCTGCGCTGCTGCAAGTTTAAAGAAAGATACATCGTACAAGAGAGAATTAAGCTGGCCAGCGGAAAGATGAAAGACCGTGATCCGATCATCAATGTCATTGCTACAGCCTGTGATGAGTGTCCGGTAGAAGGTCATGTCATCACCGATCACTGCAGGGGATGTCTTGCACATCACTGTCAGGATGCCTGCCCCAAAAAGGCGATTGTGATTGATCACAGAGGAAAAGCCAGCATTAATAAAGACCTGTGCGTCGAATGTGGCCGCTGTTTGGATGTGTGTCCTTACTCAGCCATTGCCAACAGACGCCGTCCTTGTCAGAAGGCCTGTAAAGTTGGCGCAGTGAAGATCAACGAAGTGACATACGCCGCTTCGATCGATCATGACAAGTGCATTACCTGTGGAGCATGTGTCTATCAATGTCCCTTTGGTGCGCTGGTCGATCGGTCCTATCTCTTAGAGGCCATTGACCTTCTGAAAGATAAAGATAGACGCGTGTATGCGGTACTCGCACCGGCTGTCGCTGCGCAGATGACGCATCACACCATCCCCCAACTCATCAGTGCCCTAAAGCAGCTGGGCTTTTACGAGGTGGTGGAAGCGGCGCTTGGGGCGGATATCGTGGCGGGAGACGAAAGCAAAGAACTACTGGAAAAAGGTTTTCTCACCAGCAGCTGCTGCCCATCTTTTGTCAATTACATTCATAAGTACCAACCTCAGATGCTCGAGCATGTCTCTCACAATCCCTCCCCCATGATTGTGGTGGGAAGACTCATCAAGAAAAACGACCCGGGAGCCGCTGTTGTTTTCATCGGTCCGTGCACCGCAAAAAAGATGGAAGCGCAGACAGTGGATGAAGGAGATGCGGTCGATGTCGTGATCACCTTTAGTGAACTCCAGTCCCTTCTTGACAGTCGTGAGATCGACTGGGAGTCACTGCAAACAGAAGAACTCGACAATGCCAGTTACTATGGAAGAATCTTTGCGAGAAGCGGAGGGCTTTCAGAGGCCGTCACCCAGGCACTCAAAGAAACCGGAGAAGACCCGGATCTTTTCAAGCCTGTGGTGGCAAACGGCATCGAAGAGTGCCGCAGGCAACTCCTCTTGGCTTCTAATGGAAGACTGCAAGGCAACTTCATAGAGGGCATGGTTTGTATGGATGGATGCGTGGGGGGCGCAGGCAGCGTCATTCACCGCACCAAAGCGATCGCAGATGTGGACGGGTACGCAGGACTTGCGCAAGACAAAAAACTCCATGACTCTGAAAAGGTATTCCTGGAAATCAGACGATAAAGTCGAAAGGGGCTCATCAATGAAAGCAAAATTCGCCGTTTACCTGCTACTGGTTGCCCTTCTTGTCAGTGCCTGTAGCCCTGCACAGGAAGCGCCCGCCGAGGCCGTCACGGTCCGGGTCATGGCAATGAAAGGCCCGACAGGCATGGGGATGGCTTACTTAATGGATCAAGCAGAGAAGCAGGCGGGTACAAATGCCTATGAGTGCTCTCTCGTCCCGACGGCAGATCTCATCACACCAAAACTTGCGCAGGGAGAAGTAGATATCGCGGCCGTGCCTGCCAACCTGGCATCCGTCTTGTATAATAATACGGATAAGAGTGTACAGGTCATCGCCATTAATACTCTTGGTGTACTCTACATTGTCGAGAGCGGGGAGAGTGTACATTCGGTAGAGGACTTGCGCGGGAAGACCATCTATTCCAGCGGAAAAGGAACCACCCCGGAGTATACACTCAACTATATCCTGCGCTCTAATGGCATCGATCCTCAAAAAGATGTCACCATTGAGTGGAAGACAGAACAGACTGAAAACCTGACCGCGTTAATGAGCAAAGAAAATACGATTGCTCTTCTACCGGAGCCCTTCGTCACGATCGCCCAAGAGAAAAGTGACCAAATCCGAGTGGCCTTTGGCTTAAACGAAGAATGGGAAAAAATCCAGGCAGATGAAAAGGAACCCTCTGCCATGGTCACAGGCGTTGTCATTGTCCGAAGAGCTTTTGCAGAAGAAAATCCGGATGCTGTCCATGCGTTTTTAAAGGACTACAAAGCTTCTATCGAATACGTCAATACAAACGTGGATGAAGGGGCAAAGCTCATCGGCAAATATGAAATCGTTACAGAAGATATCGCAAAGAAAGCCATACCTGCCTGCAACATTACCTTTGTTGAAGGAGACGAACTAAAACAGACGCTCTCGGGGTATCTCTCGGTGCTACTGGAGGAAAATCCGGCAGCTGTTGGAGGGGCACTCCCGGAAGATGATTTCTACTATTAAGAGAAAATGAAGCCAAAGAGAAGAATTCGAGCATGGGCGGTCGTGGTGTGGCTCCTGATATGGCAGGCCGTCGGCACCATGATCGGAAAAGATATCTTGCTGGTCACCCCGGCTGTGGCGTTTCTGCGCCTGATACAGCTGAGTGTGACCGCTGAGTTCTGGGCGTCGATCTTCTTCTCTCTTACAAGGATAGGCTTAGGGTTTAGCGCAGGGGTCGTTGTCGGTGTCCTGTTTGCCTATTTTTCTTTCTATCATCAAAGGGTGAGAGAGTTTCTTGAGCCGATGATGCAGACTATCCGAAGTGTGCCGGTCGCCTCATTTATCATTCTCGCCCTCATCTGGTTTTCTTCGAAAAACCTTTCTGTACTTATTTCGTTTCTTATGGTCCTGCCGATCATGTATCAGAATACCCTTGCCGGCATGGAGTCGGCCGATCCACTTCTCAAAGAGATGGCATCGGTCTTTGAGGTGCCGGCTTCTCGATATCTTCGCTACATCTACGTTGCGCAGCTGATGCCTTTTGTCCGCGCCGGCGTGAGTGTCTCCCTCGGGCTTTCCTGGAAGGCAGGGGTTGCGGCAGAGGTCATCGGAGTCCCCTCAAGATCTATCGGAGAGCATCTGCAACACGCCAAGATCTACTTGGATACCCCTTCGCTTTTTGCGTGGACCATCGTCATTGTAGGTTTGAGTGTTTTGTTTGAAAAAAGCGTTCTTGCTCTCATGGACTTCCTGGCGGAGAAAGCGAGAGTGATGCGATGATTCGGCTAAAAAATATCTGCAAAAGCTATGATGGCAAGGTCGTCCTTCGAGATGTGACGATGACCCTTCAAGAAGGGAAGACTCATGTGCTGGTGGCCCCCTCCGGAGCCGGGAAGACCACTCTTCTTCGAATTCTTCTCGGACTGGTAGAGCCGGACGAGGGAACAATAGAAGGGTTGACGGGAAAGCGCATCGGCGTCGTCTTTCAGGAAGACAGACTGGTGGAAGACTTAAGCGCTCTTAGCAATATCCGTTTGGTGAATAGAAACCTGACAAGAGAAAGAGTGACAGAGGAACTCGCGCTGATGGGACTGGAAGGAGTGGAAAATCAGCCGGTGCGTGAGTTCTCGGGAGGTATGAAAAGACGTGTAGCGCTTCTTCGCGCCCTCCTCAGTGACACAGACATTCTCCTTCTCGATGAGCCCTTTAAGGGTCTGGATGAGAAGACAAAAGATGGGGTCATGGAGAGGACAAAAGCTCTCTGTAGAGGAAAAAGCGTCCTTCTGATTACCCATGATCAGCAGGAGACAGCCGCCATGGCAGAGGAAGTTTTCCTGCATCCTAAAGGCTTTGAAAGTTGATCAGAACGACTTTTCTGTTGGAGCGTACCTGTTGAGTTGCCCCTTTCATTTAGTTTTCTACTGTGGTGGGGTATACTAATCCCATGGAGGACGATACATGGAAGACATACTGAGCTTTTTCAGGGAGCAAGGCATCCCTGTGCTCGAGAATATAGCCCTGAAAGATCACTGTACGTTTGGCATTGGAGGCACGGCACGCGCCATGCTCAAGCCCACCACCGAAGAAGAGATCGCGCTGATCCTTCAGACTTCAAAGAAGAGAGATATTCCTCTCTATATCCTCGGCAATGGCAGCAATGTGCTCTTTAGCGATCTGGGCTTTGAGGGCATCATCTTAAAACTGACAGACAACTGGA
>CALFKA010000080.1 GCA_937880545.1 uncultured Clostridia bacterium
CCTCTTTCTCTCTGAGGGTTTCTCTCTCTTTGACCTACAAATACTTTACACTAACGTGCAAAAAGCGTCCTGACTACACCTTAACGTCCTGTTTATCACCTAGAAAACTTCCACCCTTTTGAGGCGTCATTTCTTAGAGGCTGATAAGCAAAAAAGAGGCAAAAGCTAAAACCGGAAAAGGTAAAAGGTATGGTATTGTGAATCTAGCAGGCGTTCATATATAATCCCTTTTCTGAGAATATTGGGTTCTCCGCCTGCCAGAATAGCGAGAGTGTTTTTTGCGTGATAGTCCATTAAAAAGGACTCAGATAGAATTAAACTTATATCCTGATATATGTTTGAAAGGAGGAGAATTTTGCTGATTGATAAGATACGCAAGCCACTACCGGAAGTGATGTATCTGAATGTCGATAATGTCTTTCGCTATCGTCTGATCATGCGAAGCTTTTATGAAGAATATAATAAACTTAATTACTGGCTGAGCGCACAGGAAGTCTATGGTTTGTGCGAAGAGCATCTGCCGGAATACAGTTTTGAAAATTGTTGCAGTGATCTGGAGAAACTGGTGGAATGGGGAAATCTTGATGCACTGCAGGATACAAAGAGTATTCTGACCTTGGAAGACTTTCGCAATAAACGATATCGATTTCAGATGAGCAAGTATTCAGTAGAGAT
Organism: uncultured Clostridia bacterium; assembly: GCA_937880545.1. Taxonomy (GTDB): domain Bacteria; phylum Bacillota; class Clostridia; order Peptostreptococcales; family Acidaminobacteraceae; genus DUVM01. Next base: position 676 of record CALFKA010000080.1, read on the forward strand.
CGAGCGACTGTTGGTAAACCTTGAGACTATGGCCAGTGAAAAAGGCTCACTAGAACCAAGTCTGTTGGAGCGCCTACTCCATGACCTTGAGCTTCTTACGGATCTGAGCAGGCAGACAGATGAAGTAATTTTTGGGTGGTGGGAAAATTTGAGCGGTGATTTTCGCAACATAAATGAGCGTTATCAAGACTTTCTTCGCGACCTCAACAGTATCACCATGGATCGTGCCATGAGTGGTCCACGTTTCCTCCTGATGAAGGATCGAATCATTGAGTACCTTCGTCATTTTATCCGCCGACTGCACACCTATGAGTCCGATATGAAGCGTCTGTTAAGTGCTGTAGATGCAGAGCAGATGGAATGTATATTTGCTGCTGTGATTCGTCACAGGAAGAGTATTCCGGGCATTGAAATACTCGATGAGGAAGTCTATGAGGAGGCGGTCCGAGGGCGCTGGAAAAGTGTCAATAACTGGTTTTTAGGAACTTCTCATCAGGAAAGTGAGCTGGTGAAAATTTTTCGGATGGCTGATGAGATTATTTTGAAAATATCTCGGTTTGCGCTGCAGATTGCCATGGAGCACTCGGGAGGCGTAAACAGAAAAGAACTGTATCTGCGTCTAGCAGAATTCTTCTACTCCTGCGAAGATATTCAAGAATGCCATCAACTTTCCGCGCGGAGCTTTGGTATCAAAAGTACTTATCATTTAAGGGGAGACACGAAAAGGAGCTCAGAAAGTACCACCAGCAGTGTCTATGAAGATACCCCGCTGCTTTTTGAACTGAAGCCGAGGATACGTCATTACGGACAGAAGGCGCAGCGTACACCGATTGCCGATAAATCACAGGAGAAAAAGAAACGCCTGCGGATGTACCAAGAAGAAGAGAGACAACGTCGGCAAATTCTGGAGAGTCTGATGCAGGACGGTGTGATTGATTTTTCCCGGCTAGGAACCATTTCTTCTCAGACGAGGAAAGTTCTGTTGGCCTGGGTCAGTCTTGCCAGACAAAATGCTTCCCGACGAGCCGGCACTCAGGATGGACGCTCCTTCCTTCTTCGCGAGAATCCGGAGGAAAAAGTGACGTTACATTGTGAAGACGGTCACTTTGTCATGCCGGCTTGTATCTTGGAGTTTGAGCCATGAGTGCTTTGAGTGAACTATTTAGCAGGCGCTGGATCCTTCGGGAGAAGACGCCAGAGCTCTATTACAGAGTGAAGGATCAGCTGCCCATGCTTCGTCCTTTTCTGAAAGAGAAGATGGGCTTGTCAATCATCGAAAATCAGCTTCTGATCAAACTGGAAAAGACAGCAGATATCCCCAGAATATGGATGGGTATCGACAAATTTGTAAAAAAAGAAGAGTATGTTTTTCTCTGTCTCATACTGGCTTTTCTGGAAGATCTTTCTGAGATGGATAAATTTACTCTCTCGCAGCTTACAGACTACTTGCTGGGAAGTTATCGCTTTTCAGATCTGGATTGGACGATCTTTTCGTATCGAGTATCATTGGTGCGCGTGTTGAACTTTCTCGTCGAAGAAGGGATGCTCACCGTCAGCGATATGCGTGGCAGTAATTTTTCTGAAGATATGACGACGGAGGTGCTGTATGAAAATCAGGGTACATCAAAATACTTTCTTCGTCATCTGGATTATCGGGTAGAGAGCAAGGAAGATCTGATTGCCACGGAAAGTGATGTAGATGAATATCAACGCATGGCAAGAAGGCAGAGAGCCTATCGCAAAATTCTTCTGGATCTGGCGGTGTACAGGGACGAGGGTGAAGAGGATTTTCAGTATCTCAAAAACTATCGCTATCAGATGGAGAAAGATCTAGAAGAGATACTGGAAGGCGCTATTCACATTCATAAATCAGCTGCGTTTTTTGTCTTGGAGCCAGAGGAATCCTTCGGAAGCATTTTCCCCGATACAAACAACCGATCCGAAGTGGTTCTGCTCCTGGCAGCCAGTATCCGCAAGCGGGTCGAAAAAGGCCTTCTGACATTGGAGGAAGATGACACGATCCGTCTCGACCGCTTGAGCTTTGAGGCGCTACTTCATGAACTTCACAGAGAGTCGAAAGCGGGATTCACAGCCGCCCTGAGAAGGATGACTCCCCAGGAGTTTGGCAGAGAAATCGAAGCGTACTTATCGGACAGAGGCTTTATCTCCTGTGATTCATCAGGACTGATCGTGCGTATCCGACCGATATTTGGCAAATTAAGTGGATATTATCCAGCGCAATTTTTGGAAAGAGGAACAGCAAGTGACTAGTACATGGCAGATGCACAGAGCGGGGTTTATTGACTTCTGGTACTACGGGCAGGAAGAGTTCTATTTTTCTGATGGGAGATTGCTTCTGCGTGGGGCAAATGGCTCCGGCAAATCTGTGACGATGCAAAGTATTCTTCCGTTGCTTCTTGACGGAGACAAGTCGCCCTCTCGTTTGGACCCTTTTGGCAGCACATCGAGACTCATGCAGAATTATCTGCTGATGGAAAATGACGACAGAGAAGAGCGAACGGGTTACCTGTATCTGGAGTTTCGAAGGGCGGAGGCGGATGCTTTTTTAACTCTGGGGATCGGAATGCGCGCCAGAAGAAACCGCCCTCTGGATTCCTGGTATTTTATTATTACCGATGGCCGGCGCGTTGGCAGGGACTTTCTTTTGACAAAGAACATAGGCAAAGAGATTGCGCTGACAAAGCAGGAACTCAAATTTCGCCTGGACACGGGCGGGTTGTTTTTTGAGTTGCAGGGTGAATACATGAAAGCGGTCAACAACCATCTTTTTGGCTATGATGATACGCAAAACTACCGTGAACTCCTGGATCTGTTGATCCAGCTTCGAAGTCCCAAACTGACAAAGGATTACAAACCGACAGTCCTTCACGAGATTTTGAGCAGTTCTCTTCAGGGGCTGACGGATGATGATCTGCGTCCGATGAGTGAGACGATAGAAAAAATCGACCGCTTAAAGAGTCTTCGGGAAGAACATGAACTCTCTTTGCGAAGCACCGATTCGATCCTTTACTCTTATAATCGATTTAATGAAGCGATCCTCTGGCATAAAGCGCAATATCTAGTAAAAAAAGACGAACAGGTACTTCTCCATAAAAGACAGACGAATGAAAACATTTTGGAAACAGAAAAAAAACAGTCACTTCTGGATGATGCCATTCGCCTGAAGGAAGAATATCTGGAAGAACAGCAAGTCCTGACACAGAAAATTCGTCAATTTGAAGACCAGGATCTGAAGAAACTAAAAGAACAGGAACTTACTCTTATTTCGCTCATTGCACAGAAGAAGACCCGGATGGAAGGGCTTGATGAGAAAGTTCGACAGCTTTTTGTACGTCTGCAACAGTTGCAGGATCGCTCAAGAGAAATAGACACGCAGAACTACCGATTGGAGAAGAATATACGCCAGATGCTTGAGGGGATGGAGGATGTGTTTAACCTCTATACCTATGATGAGCATGCTTTCATGAAGGCAGAGATACTCGAAGATATCCGTCGCAGTTACAGCTATACCATGAGTAAGACAACTCTTCAGCAACTTCTCGAGCTAGTGGAACAAGCACTGGAACTGCTAAAAGAGCAAGATTTTCTACGTCAGCAGATCAGCGAGCTTGAAGAAGAAAAAAGTAAGACAGAACGGGAGATCGTCCGGTTAGAAAGAGAGCTCGAAAAGAGCTACCAGCTTCTTGGTGAAATGAAGCTGGAACTTCAGGAGAAAACAGCCCGTTTCTTTAAAAATGCGAAGGTATTTACTATCAGTCCTGAAGCGCTCGATACGCTGATTCGCCTACTGGATGAAGTGGGGATTGATACAGATTTTTACCCATTACGTGAGAGAATGCAGGAGCTGCAGCTACAAGTCTCCTCAGACATTAAAGAGAAGATCCGAGAAAAGAGTCATCTTCTCGAGGGGACAGACGAACAGATTGCATTAAAGGAAAGAGAGATCCAAGAGCTGGAAATCATGGAAGATCCACAGCCTCCGAGAGAAGCATCCATTCTCAAAAACAGGCTGAAGCTTCATCGGATGGGGATTGAAGCACGCCCTCTCTTTGAACTCCTGGAGTTCAGAGGGGATGTCGACTCATACACCCAAGGGGTCATCGAAGAAATTCTCTCTGATCTGGGGCTTCTAGATGCGATGGTGGTGCACGAAGAGTTTCGCGAGGAACTCATGAGAGTGGATCCCGGGAATAAAGAACGCTATATATTTATCGACCATCTGTCACACGCTTATATTTTTGATCGTCCATTGTTTGTGCCGGAGGATTTCCCGGGAAGAGACAGCCTGGAAAGTAGGCTCTCAGAGCTTTTCTATGGAGTTGAGAACAGGTTTTCTATTGACCTGAATGGTCTCTATCAAAATTTTCTGGTGGAGGGGGTCGTCTCGGCCGATTATCAAGCAAAGTATATTGGCCGCGAAGCAAGAAAGCGTCACCGAGAGGAGCTGCTGAAAGAGGCTCGTTCAGAACATCAAGAGCTATTGGGGCAGCGACGGGAAATCGTTGTCGCTATAGAAGCACTTGAGGAGAAACATGCCCTACTTTTAGAAGAGGCAGCTCTTTATCCGGGTTTTAGCGATCTCCAGTCTGCGATCGCTCTGATCCGACAGGCAGAGGAGCATATCAAGCAGGAAAGAAGCGCACAGCAGCGACTCCTGTCGAGTCTGTATCCACTATATGAAAAAGCCAAACAACTCGAAGAGATGCTTTACAAGTTCAGGGGGAAAATTCACCTGCAGCCCTCACTGAAAGAATATACACTTGTAGGCAAAGAGTTGAGTGTCTATCGAGATCATCTGTATGAGCTTGAGAGCATGCATAAAGAGTTCATTCAGCTAAGTGAGAGAGTCAGAGAATACGCAGAATTAATACAAGAGCAGGAAGCAAGGTTGCAGGATGTCCGTGATGACAGAGCGCACGAAGAACGGGAGTGCTCCCTTCGAGAAAAAGAACTCGCTGCGACCGTTGAGCTCCTTCAACAGAGTGACTACTCGAAGTATGAGGAGGAGCTTACCCTTATGCTGCTACGCCAGAGTGAGCTTCCAGCGCTGATCAGTAGCGTAATTGAGAAGATGGCAAGAACCGCCGAGCAGATTCGCTATCATGAAGAGGAGCTGGCGTCACTCAAAGAAAACGAAGCAGTGTTTCTCAAAGAGCTCGAAGATGCCAAAAATATTTTTTGTGCAGAGTGGAAACTCGGTCTTACGCAGACGCAAGAGCCGGCAATGGAACAACCTCAAGAGCAGGCGCGTTCGGTGATGAGAAACCTGCCGTCCGTTACGAAAGAAGAGTTGGATAATCGCAGACAGCTTCTGCTTGACAGCTATTATAACCATCGCTCTGTTCTTGCCGGTCATTCAGTCAGTCTGAGGGAAGTGTTTGCGGGCGAATTTGCCGCGACAGACATCAGCGTAGCACGTCCTCTGGCCGAGGCGAGAGTACATGGAGTATATGTGGGGATTGCTCGGCTGAAAGAGTTTCTTGAGGAAAATCTTGAAAGTACGAACCTGTTGATTCGTGATGGAGACAGGAAACTTTTTGAAGAGGTTCTTGGAGAAAATCTTTCTCTAAAGATCAGAGCTAAGGTTTCTGCCAGCAGAAACTGGGTGGCTCGTATGAATGAGCTGATGGAAAATCTCTCAACATCTGCAGGGCTTAGTCTGCGGCTTGTCTGGAAAGCCCATGGAGCACAGAAAGAAGATCAGCTGAGTACCACAGAACTGGTTCAGATGATGAATCGTGATGTGACGCTTCTGCGGCCGGAAGACAAAGAGAAATTCTCAGAACACTTTCGCTCAAAAGTAGAAGAAGCCAGAATCCGCATGGAGACAAAAGAAAACCAGAAATCCTTCCACCAACTCATGCGCGAAATTCTGGATTATCGGCAGTGGTTTGAATTCCAGCTACTATTTAAGAAGGCAGGACAAGAGCAAAAAGAGCTGACCAATAATGAATTTTTCAAGCTGAGTGGGGGAGAAAAAGCGATTTGTATGTACATGCCTCTATTTGCAGCTGTTGTGGCAAAGTATAATGGAGCCGGAGCCGATGCTCCGAGGATTATCAGTCTGGATGAAGCATTTGCGGGGGTGGATGAAAACAATATCCAGCAGATGTTTGATCTGATGGTAGAGCTGAAATTTAACTTTATTATTAACTCGCAGAATCTTTGGGGGGATTACCCGACCGTCCCGGCTCTCAATATCTATGAAATGCTCCCCGATCACAAAACCAAAACCATTACCCCTATCCTCCACCACTGGGACGGATGGAAGCGTGAAGTCATCTTTGATTCCGAACTGATGGAGGCTAGCTCGTGAGCGACAGAAACGAACACTCTAAAAAGCTAGCAGAATATCTGAGAGAAAAGGAGATGGTGCACTTTTCAGAGAGGCTTTGTCGACATCTCATTCGCCTTGGTCGAGTGGGAGGGAGCCTCATGCTGACATCCCTTCCTCCTGAGGAAATCAACCATCTTCACGGATTGATGGGAGCGCTTCCAGGAGAGAAACTCAGTCTCCGCTCTCTTGTCCGCTCTCTTCAGAGTACAGTATTTGCTGAGGCTGACTTGTTTCTTGCTATGGAATTCTACTGTGGAAAACCCCTCGTGACACGTGAGGAAAGGAGAGCGAAAGAGCTAAGAGACAGGGAAGACTTTTTCGAACAATTGGATGACCTTTTTGCCTTACCTTTGTCCGAGCGCCAGATTGTATTTCGTGAGCGTCTGAGTCTCCTGCGGGAGAATCCATCGCTTCTGCCGGCGTTTCAGAGTAGATACGCTGACGATCCTCACAAGCTCAGACGGGACATACAATATGTGAGTCAAGGCCTTCGGCTTCTTGATGCCGGCGCAAAAAAACTTTATCTGCCAAAATTTTCTGCAGAAGTGACGAGAGATCCCCATGCCTTTGATCCGGGAGGTTTTCTTTACCAACTTCTTCTGTTCTCCCTGGAAGATGGGGGTGTGAAGCAGCACATACTGAGCAGACATCGCATTCTGCGCGACGATTTCAGTAATCAGGTGCTGTTTTATGGCATCTGTCTGTTTTGTGAAAAAGGTCCGATAGGTTTTGTTCAACAGGCCTTTGATGACAAAGAACCCCTTATTCTCCCTTTGTACACTTTAAAGCAAGCGGTGAGAGCGGAGGCATTGGATGCAAAGGTTTTCATGGTGGAAAATGCCGCTGTCTTTGCAGAGCTTTTTGAAAACAGAAAAGACATCAGTCTTATATTTGGTCAGGGACAGCTTCGAAGGGCTGTCACCGCTTTACTGGAGCTTTTATTCACATCAGATGTTAGGCTTTTTTATGCCGGGGATTTTGATCCGGAGGGTTTATTGATTGCCCAGGGTCTAATCGATCGTTATGGAGAGAAGGTCTCGCTGTGGCGAATGGGCGTGGATGATTATCAAGCAGCCATATCGAAAAAAAGGATCTCCCCTGGTCGAATGAAGAAACTGGAGAACTTGAAAGACCCATCTCTGATCCAATTGGCTGAAGTGATAAAAGAAACCTCTCTTGCCGGATATCAGGAAAATCTCAGTTGGCTCCGAGAGGGAGAGATGGAGTGATGTTGATAGAAGACGACGTCACAAGGAAGTGAAGGGTTCACAGAGAAAAAACGCCTTTCCGAATCAGTTTTTATAAAACGAGGTCGATCCAGAAAAGTGATCAGTGACAGATTCTTTTGTTTTGAGCGTCTTTCAATCAGTGAATTTGTGAATTCGCTCTTACTAAAGAGGATGTACAATCTCTCCTTCTTTGATGGAATTGCTTTTTAGAGACTTTCAAAGTTGAAACCCGAACCCAAACTCGATTCAATTGCCATATAGTGCACAGCAGGTTTATTTCCAATGTAGGCTAGAATCAATTTAGTTTTACCGATGCGTCTTCTTCCATAGATTATAGAGTCCAGTGAAGTAAAAACGATCTGACTTAAAAAACTGACTCAAATGCTCGAGCTCCCTTGTTCTCCAGATAAATTTCATTTGCTCCTCCCGCCTCGTATCCTTAAGATAATCTCATTAACTCACAGAAACAAAATTAGCAACATTGTAAACTACTAATTTATGATATTGCTAATGTATCGCAAGCAGAGTTCTTTTATTGGAGAAGACTGAGAGATTTCGAATTTTGTTTGGAAAGAGGATATACATATTCAGTTGGTGGCGGTGGCTGAGTGATGCAGCAGAGGTCTCCAAATCACTCTGCGTTTTCTTTCTTTAGAGCTGGTTCAAGTCCATGTCCAAACTGGAGCATTGAGCATTTTGTGTCACTCCTTGCGCTTTGCGGTATAATGTAGTGAGTATGCTAGGAGGAATGAATGGGATTTTTAGGATTCTTTAAGGATCTTTTCAATAAAGGAGAGTTGAAGGCGCTCGAGGAGCGAGCTCAAGCCATTGAAGCACTGGAGCCGGAAATCTCCAAACTCAGTGATCATGAGCTTCGCTCGAAGACGGATGAATTCCGTCAACGCCTGAAAAACGGGGAGACGCTCGATGATATTTTGCCCGAAGCCTATGCTGTCGTAAGGGAAGCCTCTGTCCGCACGATCGGGCTGCGTCCCTTCTTTGTCCAGCTGATGGGGGGCATCGTCTTGCACGAAGGCCGCATTGCCGAGATGAAGACGGGGGAAGGTAAGACATTGGTTGCCACTCTCCCGCTCTACCTGAATGCTTTGGAAGGAAAAGGCGCTCACCTGGTCACCGTCAATGACTACCTGGCCAAGTTCCAGAGTCAGTGGATGGGGCGCATCTACAGATTTTTAGGCCTCAGTGTGGGCTGCCTGACCAATGACATCCAGGGACCCGAGCGCGCCGCCCAGTATGAAGCGGACATAACCTACGGAACCAACAATGAGTTTGGCTTTGACTACTTGCGCGACAACATGGTTGAGTATAAAGAAAGAAGAGTACAGCGGCCACTAAACTTTGCCATCGTGGACGAGGTAGACTCTATTCTCGTTGACGAAGCGAGAACGCCCCTTATCATCTCCGGCCGTCTGAGCAAGAGCTCAGACCTATACGTGGTCGCCAATCAGTTTGCGCTGTCGCTTTCTCCCGATGACGTGGTCGTTGATGAGAAAGAAAAGACGATTGTGCTCACGGACGAGACAGGGGTGCCGAAAGCGGAGAAGTATTTTAAAATTGAAAACCTCTCAGATCTTGAGAACATGGAGACCTCGCATCACATCAATCAGGCGATCCGCGCACGCTTTCTGATGAAGCGAGACGTCGACTACGTAGAAAAAGACGGAGAGATCGTCATCGTCGATGAATTTACAGGCCGCTTGATGCCCGGACGAAGATACTCCAATGGCCTCCACCAGGCTATTGAAGCAAAAGAAGGCATCACGATCCGCGATGAATCCCAGACGTTGGCGACCATTACCTTGCAGAACTTTTTCCGCATGTATGAAAAGCTCGCCGGCATGACGGGTACGGCCAAGACGGAAGAAGAAGAGTTCCGTGAAATCTACAACATGGACGTCGTCGTCATTCCTACCAACGAAGAAGTCATCCGAAATGACATGTCTGATCTCGTCTATGGAAAGATGGAATATAAGATTGCGGCGATTATTGATGAGATCGTGGCGCGCCATGCGACGGGTCAGCCGATCCTCGTGGGCACCATCTCGATAGAGGTCAGTGAATACTTAAGCCGGTTTCTGAAGAGAAAAGGAGTCCCTCATGAGGTGCTAAATGCAAAGCAGCATGAGAGGGAAGCAGAGATCATCGCCCAAGCCGGGCGCTACGGCGCCGTGACCATTGCCACCAACATGGCAGGCCGCGGTACCGACATTATGCTCGGTGGCAACGTGGAATTTTCGCTAAGAAAAGAACTCCGCAAAGCCGGCTATGAAGATGAAATCATCGGTCTTGCGCTCAGCCCATTTGACTATGAAGACCCCGATGTCCGAGAAGCGAAAGCGCAGATCGAAAAAATTAGAGGTCCGATTGAAGCAGAAATTCAGGAAGAAGCCGATAAAGTACGAGCCGTCGGTGGGCTTCACGTCCTCGGTACAGAGCGCCACGAAGCTCGGCGCATTGATCTGCAGCTTCGAGGTCGAAGCGGACGCCAGGGAGACCCCGGATCCAGTCAATTCTTCCTCTCCCTCGACGACGATTTGCTGCGCATCTTCATGAACGAGAGCATGGCGAACATACTCCACAACCTCGGGATGAAGGAGGGTGTTCCCATCGAACATGCCCAGCTCAACAAAGTCATTGAAAATGCCCAAAAACGAGTGGAGAGTGCGCACTATGGCACCCGCCGCTACGTCCTTCAATATGACCAGGTGATGAACGAGCAGCGTAAATTCATCTATGCAGAGAGAAACCGGGTCCTGGAGAACACCTCGCTGAAAGACCATATGCTCTCCATGACACAGGAACAAATTGAGTTGGCGGTAGATCACTACCTCCAGGGAGAAGAGCCGGCACAGGAGAGAGAAGAACTCTTTGCCTTTCTCAAGAGTTTAAATCTTCCTATCGTACAGACCGAGGAGGAGGACAAAGAAGTATTGGCATCACTCCTCGTCGAGCGTGCTCATGACTTCTATGAGAAGAAAGAAGCGGAGTTCGGCATCGATATGATGCGAGAGCTCGAGAGAAATATCCTGCTTCACATCGTCGACCGCCACTGGATGGATCACATCGATGCGATGGACAACCTGCGCCGCGGTATTGGGCTTCAGGCCATCGGCCAGATCGATCCTGTCCAAGCGTATCAACGCGAAGGCTTTGACATGTATACGCAGATGATTGAGTCCATCAATCAGGAGACGATCAAATACATCTACGGCGTACGTCTCACGAAAGAGCCTGTAGCAAGACGCGGCTTTGAACAGATGGCAACAGGTCAGTTCACCTCGGGTCCCACAGAACCCCGAAGGGTGGAGAAAAAAGTCGGAAGAAATGAACCGTGCCCTTGCGGAAGCGGTAAGAAATACAAATTTTGTCATGGGAGGAACTGAGATGGTATTAAGTGATAAATGTGCGGTTCTTGAGCGCCAGAGAGAGCGCTGGGTCGAAATAAAGGAGTCTCTTTGACCCGGACCGCTTAGCGCAGAGGAAACAAGAACTCGATGAGATGATGCTCGAGCCCGACTTTTGGAGTGACCCTGCTTCAGGAGCGAAAGTGCAGCGGGAGCATAAGAGCATCCTTCGAAGACTTGAAGCGATCGCTCAGATGGATACGCTCCTTGATGACTGCGACGTAAGTTGTGAACTGAAGGAGATGGGAGAGGATGTGGAAGAAGAGGGTCTCGAACTCTTTACACAGATGGAGGAACTCCTCGACGAATTGGAAGTCGATACTCTATTGAGCGGTGAATACGATGAGGACAACTGTATCCTCTCGATTCAAGCCGGCACAGGAGGACTCGACGCCCAGGACTGGTCGATGATGCTCATGCGTATGTACCTGCGCTACGCAGACAAGAAAGAGTTTCAGACAAAGATTCTCGATATTCTGGAAGATGAAGAGGCGGGGATCAAGCATGTCTCCATTCTGGTGGAGGGAGAGTATGCCTATGGCCTACTCAAGGCGGAAGCGGGCGTCCACCGGCTGGTGCGCATCTCTCCGTTTAATTCTTCCGGGAAGAGGCAGACCTCCTTCGCTTCTGTCGAAGTCATCCCCGAGATCGAAGAAGATGATACCGTTGAGATCAACCCGGAAGACCTGCGAATCGACACCTACCGCTCAGGCGGAGCCGGAGGCCAGCACGTCAATGTGACGGACTCGGCGGTTCGCATCACACATCTTCCCACGGGAATCGTCGTCAGTGTTCAAAATGAAAGAAGCCAGATGATGAACCGGGAGACGGCGATGAAGATCCTAAGAGGAAGACTCCTTGAGCAGAAGATGCACGAGGAGCGGGCAAAGATTGATGAACTAAAAGGTGACTTTAAGGAAATCGCCTGGGGAAGCCAAATCCGAAGCTATGTACTCAACCCTTACAACTTGGTAAAAGACCACCGAACTGGAGAGGAAACCGGCAATGTCAGCGCTGTCTTAGATGGAGCTGTCGAACCGTTTATCCAACGATATTTAAAGGAGACAAGAAAACATGGTCACACTGATTAAAAACGCTCGTGTCCTGACGATGGAGGGCTCGAAAGAAAAACCCGAACTCAAAAACGTCCTTATCCGAGATGGCAAGATCAGTTCTATTTCCACAAGAGAAGCCAAGGCAGACGTAGTGATTGATGCCAAGGAGCATTTACTCCTTCCAGGATTTATCGATGCGCATTGCCACCTCGGTATGTGGGAAGATGCCATCGGCTTTGAAGGAGCAGACGGAAATGAGATGACCGATCCCATTACGCCCTCACTTCGCGCCATTGATGCGATCAACCCGATGGATAGAACGTTTGAAGACGCCAGGAGCGGAGGAGTCACTTCTGTTGCTACCGGTCCCGGTAGCGCCAACTGCATAGGTGGCACCTTTGCCGTCGTCAAGACGAAGGGCACGCGTATCGATGACATGGTCGTCAAAGAGCCGGTCGCGATGAAGATCGCCTTTGGGGAAAATCCCAAGCGAGTCTATGACGCACAGAAAAAGAGCCCGACGACCCGCATGGCCATCGCCTCCAAGATCCGCGAAGCTCTCCATAAGGCGAAAGAATACCAGCAGAAGAAGCGCTCTGCAGAGCCGCCCGCTTTCAACTTTGATATGGAAGCACTCCTGCCTGTTTTAGAGAAGAAAATTCCATTAAAGGCACACGCCCACCGCGTCGATGATATCTTCACCGCTCTTCGCATTTCCAAAGAGTTTGGTGTAAACGTGACCCTTGATCACGTGACGGAAGGCCACCTCATCGTAGACGAGCTGGTCAAGGAAAAAGTCGACTGCATCGTTGGACCGAGCTTTGGTGACAGAAGTAAGTACGAACTGAAGAACAAGAGCTTTGAAACGGCTGCACTCCTCAATAAAGCCGGCGTCAAAGTAGCGATCATGACAGACCATCCGGTAATTCCGATTGAGCACCTCAACATGTGTGCGCAGTACGCTGTACGTGCAGGGATGGATCATTACGAAGCCCTTAAGGCCATCACCATCTATCCCGCACAGATTTTAGGATTGGGAAGTCGCCTCGGCTCCATCGCCAAAGGAAAAGATGCTGACCTCGTTCTCTGGGACGGTGATCCGCTCAATATCGATTCACACGTTCTCCTTTCCATGATTGACGGAGAGGTTGTCTATCAGGCAGATGGCTTCTAAAGGAAGGAGCGAC
>CALFKA010000081.1 GCA_937880545.1 uncultured Clostridia bacterium
CGGTACTTTGACAGATATTTTCTCTCTCCTACATGCCAGGTTGCACTATTCATCAGCCTTCCGGCTTCTTTTTTTGTCAAGTTTTGAATCTTTATCTTGCCATTCTATGCCATGCTATGGTATAATAATTATTAGAACAAGGAGGATTCCCTGTGTTTCTTAAACAAGATAAAAAACCTAACGGTCGGATCTATTTATCCATTGTCCGTGGCTTTCGAGACCCCCTCACCAAGAAGAATAAATCGAAAACCGTTCGCAGCCTTGGCTACCTCGACGAGTGGGAGACATCCCTGGATGACCCCATCGCCCATTTCAAACAGCTGGCGGAAGAAATGACCCGACAAGAGCAGCGAGAAGATGATATCCAGCTCTCTTTCTCTTTGTCAGAGACTCTCTCTGTTGGCACCGATGAGGAAAAGAACATCGGCTTTCTCGCGCTCAGTCAGATCTATCATGCGCTGGGGATTCACACCTTTTTCCTGAACCGGCAACGAGGTCTACGTGTCAAATATCCCCTCAATAACATCCTCAAGCTTCTCGTCTATGAACGCATTCTTCGGCCCGGCTCCAAGCGAGCCGCCTATCAGCGCCGTGACACCTATCTCGAATCCTTCTCCTTTGCCGAAGAGACCCTCTATCGCTCCCTGCAGCTCTTTGCGCGCTACAAAGACCAGCTACTGTTGAACCTGCATGAAACGATCCGGATGACGTGGGGGCGCGATACGTCCCATGTCTTCTATGATGTTACCAACTATTATTTTCACACTGATGACGACCATGAGCTGATTCGCTACGGCTACAGCAAAGACCGAAAGGGCAAGCCCATTGTACAGATGGGACTGCTACTGGACAATCAGGGACTTCCGATAAGTTACCAGCTGTTCCCCGGGAACACGACAGACTTTGAGACCCTATTGCCCATCCTCTCAGATGTGAAGAAGAAATATCATCTTCCCCGGGTGATTGTCGTGGCGGATAAAGGACTCAACTCCGGCACGAACAAGGCATACAACTTGATCCAGGGAGATGGATACATCTTTTCTCGCTCCCTTCGAGGGACGAAAGCCTCTCAGGCTATCAAGGACTACGTGTTGGATCCCTCGGGCTATATCGAGAAGGGGGAAGAGTTTCGCCTCAAGTCCAGAGTCCTTCCCACACAGATCCGAATAGAAAACGCGCAGGGGAAGCCGGTTCACGTCACCATTGAGGAAAAACACATTGCATTTTATAGCGCCAAGTATGCCAGACGAGCGCGTCACCAGCGCCGGGCGATCCTTGACAAAGCGCAGAAGCTGATCGATTCTCCTTCTCGTTACGCCAAAGCGGAGCAATACGGAGCGCTCAAATACATTCGAGGAATGAGTTTGAACAAAGAGACTGGAGAGATCCAACCGGTGGACAAGAACATCTTGCCTGTGCTCGATGAGGAGTTGATTCGAGAAGAAGAGCGCTATGATGGGTATTATTCAATCGTCACCAGTGAGCTGGATATGCCCGATATGGAGGTTATCGAGCGCTACCGGGGACTATGGAAGATCGAAGAGTCCTTTCGAATCACCAAGTCTCAGCTAGAGACAAGACCTGTCTATGTCCGGCGGGAAGACTGTATCGAATCCCATTTTCTCACCTGTTTTCTGGCCCTGCTGATCTTGCGGCTCCTTCAGCGCCACACCGAATACCGCTATTCACCGCAGCAGCTGGTCAGTTCCCTGAAGAAAGCCAATGTCTGCCACTTGGAGCAAAACTATTACAAAGCGATGTACTACGATGACGTATTGGAAAGCATCGACGAGAAACTACAGCTGGGATTGAATCAACAGATCTGGACGCTGGAAGAGATAAAAAAGAGAATAGCAGAGACGAAAAAGATCCTGTAGTATAACACCCGCACGAAAAGAACAAAGGGCGTGAACCTCAGTCATGGCAAGGTTTACGCCCTCATTTTATCTATTCTTTCTGTCAAACTCAAGA
>CALFKA010000082.1 GCA_937880545.1 uncultured Clostridia bacterium
TAAATAAATAGCAAAGAGTTTCCCGTCACCCTGCAAGTGAAAGCCTCTTCTCCCACCTAATTAGATGTGTTCCCGGAAGAAGAAATGCCAGAAGAAAAACCGAGCAGACTCCCCTGGATTCTCGGCTCCGTTCTCATTCTTAGCATCATTGCCGGCGGAAGCATCCTCTTTGTGAAAAAAAGAATAGCTTCCCAGGAAGAAGATGCGTGGGATGATTGGGAGGAAGGAAGCGAGGAATGAAAGGACGAGACATAGCCCGGATGTGCTTTCAAAACCTCTTTCGGAGAAAAGCCAGGACACTGCTGACAGTGCTGGGCGTTGTCATCGGATGCTGTTCAATCGTCATTATGGTCTCACTTGGCATCGGGATGAAAGAGTCGCAGGAGAAGATGCTCTCGGAAATGGGAGATCTGACGATCATCTCTGTCAGTCCCAGTAGCGGCAAGCGTTCTGCCAACCTAAATGACGCCGCTGTGGAGCAGATGAAGAAGATCTCCGGAGTGGAGGCCGTTTCTCCAAAGGTTACTTTGGATAATGCAAAAGTCTTCGCCGGATCAGATCGCAGGTTTGTCGCCGAGGGGATTCCTCTCGTCGGACTCGATTTAAACCTGGCAGAAAAGATAGGATACAAACTTACTGAAGGAGTGATTCCCAATAATCCAAAAGAAGGAATCCTCGGTGAATTCACGGAATATAGTTTCGTCGATACTCTCCGACCGGAAGGCATGAATATGGTGGACCGTTATGGGTTTGACAGCTTTTCTTTTGATGAAGCGTCGGATGAGCCTTGGACCATGGGTACACCTAAGGATCCATATTTCAAGGCTACCGAGACACCTCTGACCGTTGAAGTGGAGGTCAAAGAGGAGAAGCACATGTCCTTCAGCCTTAAAACCACCGGCAGACTCAAAGAGGACTATGGAAGGGGCATGGAGACCTCTGAGGGAATCGTTCTTCCGCTAAAGTTCGTCAAAGAGATTCAGGTGTTGAAAGGAGAGAAGAAAGACGCTCCCTACCAAAATGTCCTTGTCAAGGTCAAGAAGATCGAAGATGTCGCTTCGGCAGAGACGAGCATTCGTTCCCTCGGTTTTCAGACATACTCGATGGAGAGCATCCGAAAACCTCTGGAGAAGGAAGCGAGACAAAAACAGCTCATGCTCGGTGGACTCGGAGGCATTTCCCTGTTTGTCGCAGCCATCGGCATCACCAATACGATGATCATGTCCATCTCAGAGAGAACACGAGAGATCGGGATTATGAAAGCATTAGGTTGTTATGTCAAAGACATTCGGGTCCTTTTCTTAAGTGAGGCCGCTGCCATCGGATTGATCGGTGGGATCACAGGAAGCATCATCAGTCTGCTCATATCCTTTGTCATGAATTTTCTCTCTTCCCGAGGGATGGGCATGGGCATGGACTCAGATATGGCAATGAACACGGCGGGAAAGGTCTCTGTCATCCCTCCCTGGCTGGTTCTTTTTGCCATCGTCTTCTCCATCGCCATCGGTCTTGGCTCCGGCTATTATCCGGCGAACAAAGCGGTAAAGATCAGCGCCCTCGAAGCCATACGCAATGAGTAATAGAAGCCATTTAAGTTAAACAGTCCCGACAAGCATAAAAAGATTTTACTACAATAGATGGACGAGGGAGGTGTATTTCATCCCTTGTGGTGTAAATTCGCTAAGAAACAGATGAACATCTGAAAAAGGCTGCACCGAACTCGTCTGCTGCATCTGTGGCAACTTCTCACTCCCGGGAGACAACATCACTCGCCTGGCGACCGTGATATGAGGAAGCCACTTTCTTCTTTCCGGCTTGACGCCTACCTTTCTCAGCGACGTCTCCATCGCTTCTACCAGTAAATAGATTTCGTCACTGACTTCGAGATCGGCGTACACGAGGAGTCCGTCTCTGCGGTCAAAAAATCCATACTTTTTAATTTTCGAGAAATATTCCTCTTTGGGTTTGAACTCGAGGGCAGAGACGGCTGCTATGATTTTCTTCGTTTGCGATTCCTCCACCTCCCCGATAAAGCGCAGGGTCAGATGGAGGTTCTGCTCTTTTGTAAGCGAAGCTCTCTCGCAACAAGGTAGAATTGTCTGTTGATACTGTTTTAGCTCATCTAATTGTTTCCTGCCCGGTACAGCACCGATGAATAATCGATGGGTCATGAACAACATCCTTTCCCCATTCAAGTAGCGATTCAATTCCATTTCTGTCTGTAAATGCCCAGAAAAAAAGCTACAGATGTATCCAGTTTTTATAAGATATGAGAGATAAATACGGCTATGAGTTCTCCCTCTCTTAAGTCACAGCGAAGCCATTCTTTGCTCTCACATGATTTTCATAAGAAAAGTGCTCTCATCATGACGATCATTACGCTTAGTAGGTAGAAAAGGGTGAAAATCACTTTATTGTACCTTGCGAGAAACGGCGGAAGAAAGATATCAAAACCGGGGCCATGCTCCTCTGTGTACTTATGTGCAACAAGCGTAATCGGGCATTTCCACTGGAAAGCGAGAAGAAGCACTCCTTCAAAGAAAACGGCAAGAATGGAGTAAAAAGTACTTCTTTTGATCCGGTTGGAAACACCCGAATAAAAAGTATAAGCAATCATCAGGACAAAGGCTGCCCAAACGAATGTATGAAGGATCTTTAAGCACACGAGTCTGCCCTTCAGCACTTTCTTTTCGGTCATGTCTTATCCCCCGAGATTCATTTCCTGTCATACTCTAAGAAGATTCGTTGATTTGTTCCGCACGACAGGAACTTTTTCCACTTTTCTCTTCTCGCTAATGGCTGAAAATCATTGTAACGGACTTCTCTTCTGTACAAAGCAAAACGTATTCCTGCTAAGATTAGTATATATATCTTCGTGACTGCTTCTTCGATTATTTTACCACCCTAATCCACAAAATCCATGGAGATGATTTCTTGTTCAAAAACCCCGTTGGATAAGCCAGTGGAGAGTTTTTTCTTCCCGCAAACGCGGATTATCGCTCTCTGTGAGTTTCCCTAATTCAAGTTGCGCTTCTATCTGACCATCTTTCAGGTAAATAATTCGGTCCGTCACGGAAGCTATCTTAGGGTCATGGGTCACAATCAAAATACTCATACCTTCACGATTCAGTTGATTGAAGATGCTCATCACTTCTTCTGCATTGCGTGAGTTAAGAGAGCCGGTCGGCTCATCCGCAAACAGGATACGCGGTTGATTAATCAAGGAGCGACAAATGGCCGCCCGTTGCAGCTGGCCTCCGGAAACTTGATGGATCGCAGAATCCTTCACGTCCTCAATATTTAGTCGTTTCATCAATTGTTGCGCCCTCTCCTCTACCACCTCTCTCGAATCATTTTTGGCTTTAAAACCGGGCAGACAGATATTGTCAAACAAACTTAAGTTTTTAAGCAAGTAGTTATTTTGAAAAATAAATCCCATCATATTTAATCGCAGTTCCGCGAGCTGATCATCAGATTTTCCCGCCAGGTCCACTTGATCGATCGTGACCTGTCCACTGCTCATCTGGTCCATTCCGCTGATGTTGTATAACAGCGTTGATTTGCCCGATCCGGATTGTCCCATGACAGCCACAAATTCGCCTTCCGCCATATCAAAGGAGATCCCCTTTAGTACCGTTGTTTTGATGGAATTGTTCTCGAATGTTTTTACCAGATTTCTCACTTCAATGATATTCATAATTTCCTCTTAAATATTCCCCATATTCATAATAGTTACTTGATCCACTTTACTAGTCATAATGGCGATGGCGCCTAAGGCAATCGCCGCCGGGCTCAGACATCCTAACAGAGCGAACCAAATTGGCTCGATAATAAAATTCATCGACGTTATCCCGAAGCCAAAAATAGCAAAGATGGCTCCCATAATGGGTTCTCCTAAGACAAGTGTAATGGAAGCTCCCAAAAGTACTCCTGCGAAAATGACCAATGCACTCTTCAGTAAATAGCTGTTACGAATGTTTGTCTTCGTAAAACCAAGGGCTAATAAGGTGGCGTCTTCCTGATATTGCTTATACATCCTGAGCGAAATATATAATACTGCAATCAAGCTGATGATGATAAGAGACAGGACAAACACCACACTCAGCGCGTATAACAAGGAGCTAGTGATGGTGCCTACCGTTTGGGAAATCATCTCTTTAAACAGCAGTACCTTCGCCTGCTTAAAGTCTTCACTCCAGCGATCGACAAAAGCCGAGTGATCCGCTCCCGGGACGAGATTCAAGTAAAAAGCATATTCCAAGATATCTTGATCGACTTGTCGAACCACTTTCGTGGTGTAGCCACCATTGGTAATGTCTTGATAGACGCCGACAATTTGAAAATTGACGATTTCTTGCCCCAGTTTCACCGGGAAAATATCACCTAAAGACAGTCCAAACTTTTCCTGGTTTAATAATGAGACTGCCATTTCATCGGCTGCACCAGGAAGTCTTCCACTGGCCATCTCTATTGGAAACTCTGAATAGTCCCCACTCTCCATCAGTAAAGTTTGCCAACCGTTTTCACTTTCCGCCATGCCCCGAAAAGATTGATATTCTCGGGCGAGCTCTATTTCAGGGTCGCTCTTACTTGCTTCACGCACCTCTCGAACGAAATCTTCTAATTCCGGCTGGTACTGGATGGCAACACGAACATCATTGCGCGAGGCTCCCAGAAAACGGATAAAGTCGGGTGAGCTTAGTGTTGAATAGATATTAAGTGGAACCAGGATGATCATACTGCACAATAAGAGAACCATCATTAGAACCAGCCAAGATTTGGTATTGATTCGCAGATCCAACAGGCCAAGACTTGTCTCTGGATTCTGAAACAGTCGAGACAATCGTCCATCTCTTTGTTTTTTCGAATCTTTTGCTCGGACGATCTTTCCTTCTCTTAAGGCGGATAATACATTCATCTTAGAGACAATCTTTAGCACGCGCCCGAGCGAAAACATGACGATAATATAAATCAACGCAGTCGTTAGAAACGGCAGTAGATAGCTTAGCGGCGTCGCTCGGCTGAGACCGAAATTTAACGAAATATTGCTCATAAATACTTTGCCCAGACCAAAGGAAGCCAGGGCTGCCATCAAGCACGCAACAAGAGCGATGATTCGGTATTTCATTTGGTAGAGACTGTTGACATCCTTTTTTCTCAGTCCAACGGCTCTAAGTACACCGATCTCACGAACCTCATCTTCCAGTGTCGATAGCACAGTAAAACGCATAGTAATCAAAGATATGACTATCAATACGAGACTGACAATGATGATGACACCACTCATAAGTCCATCGCCGATCGTATTGACCAGTTTAATGAGCGGATAGGTAATGCTTACACCGTTTTGAGGCATCTTGTTGGCTTCATCTTTGTATAAACTTTCGAATTTTCCAATATCCCCTTCTTCGTGAAGTCGCACTCCTATGATTGATTCTTGTCGCATGGCATGTGAATAGAGTTCTTCAAAATCCATCGGATGAAGCAAGAATCGAATGGAGCCTGACAGCGAAGAACCCATTTGTGCGTCACGAAGGATCGTCTTTACAGTAAATGAATATACTTTCTCCGCTTGTTGAATCACAATCCTGTCCCCCGGTTCTATGCCGGTTCGTTTGGCATAAATCAGAGGCAGTCCGATTTCACCGGGAAGCAGTTCAACTATCTGATTGTCTAAATCTACCAGATAGTCAAAGGATTCGTTTTGTTTTACAAAGTAATTATCCAGCAAACTGTCGGCTAAATTGCCTCGTGTGTCATCTTGCTTGATATAAGAAATATGGATCCCCTCGATATTGGCCATATCCTGTACTTGATATTGGCTGACCAATCCGGTGCCCAAGACAAAATCTTCTACTTGCTCTCGCTCAAACTCGCCCACATGCATTTGTAGAAAATGTGGCGGGTTGGTCACATCCATTATCTGATCGACCGATCCGGAAAGGCGCTGGATCACCAATACGCCGGTGGCCATCAATAACGCTGAGATAAATAAAAAGACAAACAGCGTCAGATTGATGGCTTTATTTCGGACAAAATCATTGCGAATGAGTGAATACTTATAGTTTTTCAATACTTCCTCCACAGACCTCATACGTATTCAACCGGAGTGATATGAGGCCGGTCATAACGTTTTTTCAGTCGACATCACAGCCGAGTAACTCCATATATTTGATCCAACCGTCCAACTTTCACCTAGTTCCGATCGTGTCTTCAATACTCGATCGGATGATTGGAGCGGACAATGTATCACACCAGATTCCTTCTTCGTCCTCACCATCTGTTCTTCTTCTAAGGAGTCTTCTTGATCTATCGGAATTGATACAATGCATGAGGGTGGCATCTCGCACCGAGGACACTGGATTCCAGTGCCCGGTATTATCTCTAAAGAACCGCTGGAGAAAGCTAGATAGCATTCGTACAATCTTATAGTATTTGTTAGTAAACAATGGTGCGTTCTCCTCTCGTATCATTGTATTAGTACCATAGTACATTAAGACATGATTGTCAAGATCACATCTTTTAAATCTCTTCTTACTCTATCAGCTACCCCTAAGGAAGCTTCTTTGCCTTCCCAACATTTTTTCATCGGTCATATTTTCACCCTTTAATGAGTAGTCCACATAAAATATCACTCTCACCCTTTCCCGAAAACACCTTCTACTCCGACTTAAAAGTGGTTGGTCATCTCCATTCTTTTAAAGATGTGGTAAGCCCCAGGATATGTAGAAACGAAAAGGAGAGAAATCTATTCACGCTACAAGATCGTGTAACAAAACTCTTTTGACTACTTGCTTGAGATCACTATTTGCGACCATAAGCCTACACTTTTTTCATAATTCTCGTGCTAAATCTTTAAGCTTTTTTCGACTTGGAATGGCAAAACTAAGTTAACGAAAATATTTTTCTGAACCTGTTAACGTTGAAAGGGATAAGACTACGAATGATTTCAATCGGCAATAACAGTGACTAGTCCTTCCATATAGCATACGGAGAACTGAATTATGTTTTAGAAATTCACACGCACATTTTCATCGTTGTGTACTTATTTATTCAGATTGAGAGAATGATGGAAATAGAATAACTCGTTAAAGAAATCATTGAAAAACAATGGAATTGTTAAAGCCCCTAACCTAGTAACAGCCGGAAAGAGCTCTGTAGAAGATTAGGGATATTCTCGAACATTAGTCTGCAACAAGTCACAATCGGATGTAAATCGGTCAGAAATTGCTACCATTTACTTTTTCTTCATTTGAACGATTATCTCAAAAACTTCTGGCAAAGATAAGTTTCCAAAACTTGGATACAAACACCTCTACCCAACCGGAAGCTCTAAGATGATCAAGATCATCTGCCAATCTATGATGGATTTCAAGCAGACAAATTGTAAAAGCGACCAAAAAAATCTTGATCGCTTAATATATGAATCTAGAAAGAATAACTTCCATAAGCATTCTCTCGAGGCACACGTTGGACTTCAAAAACTCACTAGAAAGCTTTGTCAATTTGGTGAAGAACACAGTGCTCACCGGGGATAATCTAGAAGACAGTTTGAGGGATGAAGCTACTTTACGTTCCTTAAAAAATGTCCACTCCACCACTTTCAAACTAGGAAGAAGCTATCAACATAACTTGGGGCATATCTTTGGGTTTACTGAATCCGTAGAAGATGTAAACACCTTAGCTAAATGTATTTAAAAACCCTTACATGCTTACAGAATCCGGTTTTAAGAAGGGCAGTTAAACTTTTCTGA
>CALFKA010000083.1 GCA_937880545.1 uncultured Clostridia bacterium
CGAGAAGACAGAATCGATGGAGATAGCCTTTTTCGGAGGCAGCTTCACTGCGCTCCCGAGAGGGATTCAGAAGAAATATCTGAGCCTGGCTGCCGGCTATGTGGGAACAGGACCTGTAAAAGGAATCCGCTTCTCCACTCGACCTGATGCCATCGATCAGGAAGTAATTGACTTTCTCAGTAACTACCCTGTGACAACGGTGGAAGTGGGCGTGCAGAGCGCAGATGAGCGAGTGCTAATTGCCTCGCAGAGAGGCCATGATCTCGTCGATATCCTGAAGGCGACGAGCCTGGTGAAGCGCCAAGGCTATCAGTTGGGGATCCAGATGATGACGGGGCTTCCGGAAGACGACTATGAACGCAGTGTCTACACTGCAGAAAAGATTATTCTCCTCAAGCCGAATTTTGTGCGCATCTACCCGACCTTAGTGCTAAAAGGCACACCTCTGGAAGAGATGATGAATCGGGGAGAATACGATCCTTGGGAGATTGAAGAGACACTGGAGTTGACGGATACAATTATGAGTATCTTCCTGCGAGAAGGGATCTCCGTGATCCGGCTGGGACTCTACAGTGAAAATCCTGACTTTGCAGAGAGTGTCGTAGCAGGACCCTACCACCCTGCACTGAAAAGTCTGGTTCTCTCGAGGATGTACCGCAACCGATTGGAAGACAAACTGGTGGGAAATGGCGATATCCACCTGAAGGTTTCCCCGTTCGATCTGTCGTCGATGGTCGGCCATGGGGGACAAAACCGCCAGTACTTTTTGGAAAAATACCAGAGGCGCATGTGTGTCCAGGCAGACGAGCAACTTCCCCGCTACTGCTTTGAATATGATGGACGCCGCGTGCCACTATATAAGGAGAAGTCGTGAGACTCAAGGCCATTGAACTCAAAGGATTCAAGTCCTTTGCCCAACGAACAAGAATAGATTTTCCCGAGGGGATCAGTGCGATCGTCGGCCCCAATGGCTGCGGCAAGAGCAATATCATCGACGCCGTACGTTGGGTACTTGGTGAACAGGCAACATCAGCGCTGCGAGCCAAGAAGATGGAAGACGTCATCTTCAACGGCACGGAACATAGAGCTCGTCAGAACTATGCAGAGGTCACTCTGCTCTTTGAAGGAGCGGAGAGACTGATTGAAGGAGCGGGTGAAGAACTTTCCATTCGCCGAATCCTTCACAGGAGTGGTGAGAGCATTTACTCCATCGGAGACAAAGATGTCCGCCTTAAAGATGTGCGTGAGCTCATCATGGACACGGGGATCGGCGTCAGCGGCTACTCGCTCATCAGCCAGGGTGATATTGAAGACATCTTAAGTGAAAGTGGTTTTAACCGCAGAAAGATCTTTGAAGAAGCGTCGGGGACATCTCTTCTCACCGCAAAAAAACTAGAAGCGACGAGGAGACTGGCCCGAGTCGAATCCAATGTAGAACGCATCAGCGATATTTACGTAGAGGTCGAAAGCCGCCTCGAGCCGTTAAAGGAGGCTTCTGAGAAAGCTACGCAGTACCTTGCACTGAAAGAGCTCATGGAAGATGCGGAACTTTACTATGCCCTGAGTGACTATGAACGCTATGACAGAGAAGCCGGAGAGTGGCAAGAGCAGCTCCGTAGCATGAGAAAACAGGAAGAAGTGCTCCGTGTTGACTTGGAGAAGAAAGAAGAAGCTAGCGTTTCGGCAGAAAAAGCTGTGCGCGAACTTGAAGAGGAACACGACGCTCTTCGCGACCGACAGCGAACGCTGATGGAAGAAAGAGACGGGTTCTTCCTGGAACTACGCTTGAAGGAAGAGCGAAAGACACAGAGCAGTATGCAGGAGAGGCAGCTTGCCAAATCCCTAGAAGAAGGAGAGAGTCGCCGGAGCGTTGCAGAGGAAGAGATCGAAGCGTTACAATTCGATGTAAAAGAAAAAGAGAAAGCCTTCCAAGATTTGAAAGAACTCGCTGTCAAACTGAGTGCCTCCTTTCAGGAGAAGAGTGATCAGCTTTCGTCTACCCATAAATCGAAAGAACAACGGGAAAGCGAACTCCGAAGTCATAGAGAGCAGTTCGAAGCCGCCAAGGCGACTGAACTCCTACTCCATGAACAGAAGATCGCCCTGGAGAGGAGTCTTGATGGCAGAGACTTCGATGCCCTTGAACTGAAAGAAAAGGCAGCTGAGCTTTTAGAGAAAGAATCAGCGAAGGAAGAAGAGCGAGAAGAGTTGAACCGGCGAATAGCCCGGGCGACTCACTTGTTTGAGTATACACAGCAGGAAAAGCAAGAGGCTTCCGATGATCTGCGCGAACTGCATGCCGAGAAGCTGGAAAAAGAAAATCAGCAAAACTCCCTCCGAAAAGAAGAAAAACTCCTGGAGGAACTTGAAGCAAGTCACCTTGAAAATGCAGAGGATGTGCAGGATCTCCTCCTTCACCACCTGAAAGTGAAGAAGGGATATGAAAAGGCAGTGGAAGCTGTTCTTGGTACCAAACTCCAAGCACTGCTTAGAAAAGATCTACAGGAAGTATTATCTGACTCTCGAGAGAAGGGGAGCTTCCTTCTCTATAGCATCTCAAAAACCCCTGAAAAGAAAACGACATCAAAGGATCTGCTGCATTATGTCGAGACAGAGACTGCATACACTGGCCTTTTGAGATCGCTGTTAGACGGTGTACAGCTGGTGGGCTCGCTGAGTGAAACCACAGCCTCCAGCGGTGAAACGCTTGTGACAAAAGAGGGTGCCTTGCTGAGCGGACCGTTTCTTCGCCTGTCCGCCGGTTCTCAGCCACCTCTACTCAGTTTCCGTATGAGAAGAGAAGAAATCTCAGAAGAAGTCAGACTTCTTGGAAGAAGTTTAGAGGAGTGGCAAGAGCGGATGGAGGCACAGACTTCTGAAGACAGAAGACTTAGTCAGCAGCTCGAAGAGGAAGAAAAGGCACTGAAGAAACTCCGGGAAGAAAGTGAGCAACTCGATCAGCTGATTCGCGAACTGCGCCATGAAAGACAACTCGACGAACAGAGGATTGACCAGTTACAGCAACAGGCGCAAAAAGAATTATTGCGCCTGCAAGAACTCACATCCCAACTGCAAGAGAAGATCTCACAGCGTGAGCATTTCTTTCAGCGCATTGAAGAACTTCAAAAAGCGACACCGGAGAGCTTTAGCGTCTTGGAAGCGGATACGAGAGAACTCAGCGAAGAACTCCATGAAAAAGAACTGGAACTCGCCCGAACAGAAGGCGTTCTCCGAGCTGCGCAGATGTCGCTTGAGGAGAAACAGAGGAGTGCTCAGAGTGAGAGCGAACGGCTCGCTCGAGAGCAGGAGCTGTTAGAAGAGCTCAAAGATGCTCAGGAGTCACTTCAGGAAGAGATCGATGTCCTGAGAGAGAAACACAGCAAAGTACTCCTGTCGATTGAACAGATCGATCAGTACGTGATGGACCTGCGAAAACAGGTGGCTCAAAAACGCGAAGACCGGGAGATGAGAGAGAAACAGAAGAAGGAGCTGGAGGAACGAAGAATGACCCTCCTTGCCGACCTCTCTGCACTCGATATCAAATTTGTTCGGCTTGATGAAAGAAGAAAGAATGTCTCCGAGAGCATCTGGGAGAACTATAACCTGAGCATAAAGCAACTGCGGGAACGATTTGCCGAGCGAGAAGTGACGACCAGCCGAAGTGAACTGAGAACTATCCGACAGTCCATGCTGGCGCTTGAACCCGTCAACCTCGATGCGATCGAAGAATACCGACAGGTGTTTGAGCGAGAAGAATTCCTCCGCACACAGCTTGATGACTTGCAGAAGGCGAGAGAAGATCTCCATCGCACGCTGGCAGGCCTTGAACGGCGTATGAGAGGCGACTTCCGAAAGACCTTTGAAGAGATCCGAGGCTATTTTCAGGATATTTTCCGGGAGCTATTCCGTGGTGGAGAGGGAGATATCCGACTCGAAGAAGACAAAGACGTACTTGAGAGCGACATCCTCATCTTTGCCTCTCCCCCAGGCAAAAAGTTGGTACACATGAACCTGCTGAGTGGAGGAGAAAAGGCGATGACCGCCATTGCACTGCTCTTTGCTGTGCTTCGAGCGAAGCCGTCACCCTTTTATATCTTGGATGAGATTGAAGCGGCGCTTGACGACGTGAACATTCAGCGCTTTGGAGAATTCCTGAAGACCTTTAGTGAGGGAAGTCAGTTCATTCTGATCACGCACAGAAAAGGCACGATGGAATACGCAAAGGCGCTATACGGTGTATCCATGGAAGAGAAGGGAATTTCCACCCTTGTCTCCATCGGTTTTGAGGAAGGAGAAAGCCATGGCAGGGTTGTTTGAGAAGATTAAGCAGAGTTTGAGGAAGACGAGCGAGAGTTTTATCCATTCCCTTGATGAACTCCTTGGAACGTATGATGAAATCGATGAAGATTTTCTGGAAGAGCTGGAAGAAACGCTGATCATGGCGGACATGGGTGCGGAGACGACGGACGAAGTGATGAGAGAGTTAGAGCAACTCATCTATGACCGCCCGATCCGATCTCCCAAAGAAGTCATTCCCGCACTCCGAGATATTCTGGAGCGAAAAATCGACACTCCCGATGAAGAGCGCTTTGACTGGAATCATCCTCCCAAAGTGCTTCTGATCATTGGAGTCAATGGAGCGGGGAAGACGACTTCTATCGGGAAGCTGGCCAGACTTTTAAAGAGTGAAGGCAAGAGCGTTCTCATGGCGGCGGGAGATACTTTCCGCGCAGCCGCCATTGAACAACTCCAGATCTGGGCAGACAGAGCAGGAGTTGACCTGATCAAACAGCAGGAGGGGAGTGACCCCGCCAGCGTCATCTTTGACGCCATTGCCGCACAGAAGAGCCGAGGTATCGATGTACTCCTCTGCGATTCTGCCGGAAGACTCCACAACAAGAAAAATCTCATGAGAGAGTTGGAGAAGATAACACGCATCATCCTACGAGAATATCCCAGAGAAGAAGTGCGCACCCTCTTGGTGCTCGACTCGACAACCGGGCAGAATGCCCTCAATCAGGCTGTGTTGTTCAAAGAGTATGCTGACATGGATGGCATCATTCTCACGAAACTCGATGGTACTGCCAAGGGCGGCTTCGTCTTTAGCATCAGGGAAAAGCTCGGTGTGCCTGTCCTCTTTGTCGCTACAGGAGAGAAGATCGAAGATATGGCGCCCTTTGATGCGAAGAGCTTTGTTTCGGGGATTTTTGAGGGGTAGAGAGCGGATCGTTCATCTACATTAAGATGTGTTTTGCCACAAATAAAAGGTATGCCTCATGATGCGGAGAGCAAATAGCTCTCCTTTTTGGTGTTGACGACGCACATTGACTGTATTAATATATTCCCGAGTTTGACACTTTGAAGATATAAAAAGCCGCTTTTGCGTTGGAAT
>CALFKA010000084.1 GCA_937880545.1 uncultured Clostridia bacterium
CTCTTCCGATCTCTCGTAGCCTGTTTTTAAGATCGGGGAAAGAAGAACGGGTTTTTCCAGCACGATATTCCTGAGGGTAAATTCACCGAACACACCGGTATCACTGGTGTACGCATTACTCAGCTCCGCTGCCGGTTTATCGGCCGGTTTATTGATCCCTCCTCCCGGAAGCAGGTCCAATCTCAGAATCTGCGGCTCGAAGCTCTCCGCGAGCGCCAGTGTCCGGTATGAAGAAGGCTCCGGCTCCACATTGAACGAGACGAGGCTTCCACTGTTTTCGTGTCCGTGGCTCATATTGGGGGACACCTCTAGCATGAAGAGTTCCTCATCTGAACCATAGCTATTACTCGCACTGATAGAACCCTCGTAGCTGCCGATGGCGATTTCCTTGGAAATGATCACTTTCTTGTTATTGATATCAATGGTGAACTTGTCCGTGACAGACATGCCGGTGGCATCGTTTACCAGCAGGGTATAGGTGATCGGCTCTGTTCCGGTGACAGAAAAGGGAATCTCCCCTCCTCTTCCAGCGATTACATTCAGCTGACCGGTTTCCAGTGTGAGATACGGAGCAAGGCCCCTTCCTATTACCTCCTCCACCATGAGATAGAATGTCAACTCCGTCTGAGCGACCTCATTGATAGCTGTCAGCGTCACTTCATAGGATCCGCCAATCATGGTGCCGGGAACCAGCACTTCATTTGTTCCTTCCGGGACGTAGATCCCGCCTTCGTCCTGCCCTAAGCTGTGTAGGGCGGAGACTTCATAGCGGATCGGCTGCGTGCCGGTGACGGTAAATGGAATCCTCAGTTCCTGTCCTCTTGGCACCGAATACCGCAGTGGATTCATACTCAGGCTCGGAGCAACCTGTTTTGCGGTGACATCCACTTGGAAACTCAGCTCATCCCGCCCGGCTTCATTACTTGCCGAGAGTGTCACAGTATAGGTTCCACTCTTGACGGTCTTGGAGACCTCTACTTCCCGAGATTCTGAAATAAGTGTGATCCCACCTTGCGCCGTACCTTGGCGGTCGGTTGCGCTCATCGAAAGATCCACCGGTTCCGTACCGCTTACCAAAAATGGTATCCTCTGTCCGTTCCCTTCTTCTACGGAGAAACTCAGCGAACTTATGGAGAGTTTAGGAGCTTCAATGGTCTCTTGGGCGGGGATCTCCGTCTTGGGCAGCTCGATCGTCACATTCTCACGCGCCAGGATCGGTTCTGAGAAGTCACTCAGATACCCTCCCGTATCGAGTACTCGTACCTTGTACCAGTTGGTCGCTGCCCTGTCTGTTTTGGAGTCTCTCCAGCCGGGATAGAACTGCAGGGGGCTTGCCTGCACATACGTTCCTTCCTTCTCTGTTGAGTAGTAGACGATATAGCCCACTGTGTCTTCAAGACACTGCTGCGGAGTCAGCCCTTCCATACGGGGCTCATTCCATGAAAGATTGATGGAGGGAAATTCTCCATGAGAGATGGTAAAGCTCAGTCCATCGATCGGATCGAACCCTCGGTTTCTACGCGGAGTCGCTTCCTCCGGCTCGGGTCGGGTCGAACCCAGTTCATCATCGTTCCATGCCTGCACTGTATAAAGATAATGGGTCCCGTACCTGACATCATTGTCGATGATGGAGAGGGGCTTCTTCAGGCCGGTGTCCGGATCGACCGCTTCCTCCGTGTCTTCGTCAACGGGGAGCTCGGCAATCTTCTTCCACTCGACCAGCCCCATCATGGGAATACTCAAATCCCGATAGTCCGATAGGGCAAGCGGGCCCAAATCATGTATGATCTTCGAATAGGCGTCCTGCCGCACGGCGACGTCCACCTGCGAAAGTTGTTGTGAGAGAAGCTGTGGCTGGGAGAGATTCACCGTTTTAAAGCCGAGGAGAGCATTGACCTTCTGGTCGGACCCCGGCTGAAGCGCATCTGTCCCTTCTTTCAGAATTGATGTGAGGAAGACGTCACTTTCTGAGGGGGTTGTAAAGATCTTCCCCACGATGGACGGGTCAATCCGATTTAACTTTTCTGTCGTAATCTTGGGAATTTCCGCACGGTAAACTTCGTAGCGGCTGCAGTACTCCACTGAGGAAAAATTCACCTGGATTCCATCTTTTCGCGAGAGTGGAAGCAGGAGATTGGGCGTTGCCGGAGGCTTGGTCGAAGGCACTCGGAACTTTTGAACCGTTCCGACGCTCGACTCCACTCCCCAAGGAGATACGGCTGTCACTTTATAGTAGTAATAGTGCGCATGGCTCTGTTCGACAGGATCCGTGTGCCGAACGCCCGCGACCAGATCTCCCACGAGTGTCCACTCAAGTTTCGATTCGTCGACAGGTTTTTTAAAGGACGGCACTTCACTTCTGTAAATACGATAGTACTTGACCTGAAGATCCTCGGGCTCCTCCCACTCGATGAGTACGAAGCCTCCCTCCGGATTTTGATTGATGGGAACTCCCTGGATGATGCTCTCAACAGAAGAAAGCGTCTGGCCTTCTCCCTCCCCAGGAGGAGTCTCTTCCGGAGGTTCCGGCTCCAGGCAGATGAGAAAGAGATTGACGCCACCTTCTGTCGGGTCGAGCCCCTGAACAAGATACTGGTTCTGTGTCAAAGGGTTCTCGTTCATCTTTGTCCATTGGCCGAGTGCTTTGAGTTCTTCTCTGTCCAGCGTCTTCACTTCCTCCAGTAGAGGTGTGTCGACCCTTGACTGATAGACGGCATAACCAGCCAGGTCATCTCCGCTGTATGCAGGCCATTTCAGCCTGGCGGAGCCATCGGGAAGGACGTCGTCTCCTTTTACTCCCAGGAACATATGAATGTATTTCTGTTCGGGCAGATTATCAAAATACTCCGAAATGATCAGCGGAGAGGCTCCGGTGAAAAAACGCCCTATGGTGGCGCCGGATATATCCGCCTTCTCGACGAGCGATGTGTTCTCCGCACTCTGTCTCGCCGGTTCCCAGGCACTTTCATCCAGCACTTCGGATGAGACGTTTTCATCCACAACAAGCCCGGGATAGAACGCCGCAAAGCTGGGGAGCTTCCTTGCCATCATGGAAATCGACAGACTTTCGGGGATGCTCGGCTCAACCTCGCTGGGAACGCCAATGGCAGCGGACTGAGACCAGGGACTCTCATTGTCCCAGGAATCCCAGGCAGATACCCAGTATTTATATGTCACCCCCTTTTTGACCTGCGCATCAAAATACACAAGGTCCGGCGCATTGGGGACATTGCTTTTTAACAAGAGATGTTTGGCTCGGAAGAGTCTTCCGATGTCGTATTGTATCGTGGCCAAAGGAAACTTGGGAATCGCCCCTACCTTTTCCTCATAATATTCTTTCATCTCATCGGGCATGGTATCAGGAAGAGTCCCTTCTTTGAGGTTTTGACCTTCCTTCGGGTTCTCAAAATGGAAGTTCGCCAGAGGCTCAGGCTTCCCGTACGCTCCGACACCGATCGCCTCCGCCCGATACAGCGTAAATCGTACAGTGTCGGGCGACTCATTGAAGATCGGGATGATGATGCCTTCTTTTCCTTTGTTTTTGGAAATCGCTTCCCGGATGGCTTCGCCCACCGGATCATCTGCTACCGTGTCTGCGTCCTCTGCAAGCATGATGGAGGCCGTCGTGGGGGCATCGGGAGGCGTCACCTTTTCTACATGAATATCGATGGGATCACATGGGTCACTTTTCCTTCCAAAAATATCAATCGAAAAAAGTCGATACTGTACTTTTGTCCCATTTTCGAGTTCGTCCTGATACATGATCGGACTCTCAAAAAAGACACCCGTCTCATCAAGAATCTCGGTAATCACGACCGGCTTCTCATTGAGAAGGGTAAATGCCTCTTCACCTTCAAGTTTTCGCTCGATATAGTAACCGCTGACAATGCCGTTTTCCGCCTCTGAAGAAGGTTTTCTCCAGCGCAGTGCGACCTTGCCATCGAGTCCGTAGCCCATGAATCCTTCTGGCTTTGTCAGGTTGACTTCTTCCCCCCAACGAAGCTCCACGCTGGCGTTTGTCCCATCAGCTGACTGAATATAATATGTAATGATCTCTCCGTCCGCTAGATTTTTATCCGAAAGATCATCTTTTATCAGAAAACCGGCTTCTTCAGCAAATTCATCGTCGACGAAAGCCATCGTCGAAATCTGCTGTCTCGCTTCAAGTGTCTCGGCTGCAGATGTATACTGCGGACTCTCCTGCGTGCCGTCACCCAGGGTCTGTATTCCATAGGGAAGGGCGGACTGACGGACAGAGAATCGCTCCCAGACAGCGGAACGGATTGCTCCCGCTTCATAGCGCCCGTTAGGAGTCTGATTCATGAGTTGCACAGGCGCACTGAGCACTCGGTCACTTTCGGGCATTTTCTGATCAAACCCGTCGGGGATCGTGATCTGCGCCTTCTTCATCAAGAGAAAGTCGGCTTCTCCCTCGAGGTGAGTTGGTGGTTCTTCGGTTTCTCGTGTGCGATAAACCGTGTCCGAGAACTCCGTTTCGTTCATTCCAAGAGTATTCTGATCCTCCTGGCTGTATTCCGCTATCGCATAGGTATCGCGAATCTCCGCTGCATGTTGGTGATTCAACTCACCTGACATGACCCTTTGAGAGGCGGCCACCTGTTCGCTAATTAGCTCTCTTTCACCGGCGATTTCCCTGTAGACTCG
>CALFKA010000085.1 GCA_937880545.1 uncultured Clostridia bacterium
GTCTTCTTCTCAGAAACGGAAGTGGGTCCTGTCACGAAAAAACTCTACAACGAGCTGACCGGCATCCAGGTGGGCGACATTGAAGATCCCTTCGGATGGGTCCATGTCATCAAGTAGTTAAGTAGATAATAAGCAAAAATCACGGTCTTCTTTTGAAGGCCGTGACTTCATTTATAGGTTGTTATTCCTGCATAAATAGAGTAATGATAGCGAAGATGAAGATGATAATCATGAGTAGGAAAGTTAGTTTTGTCTCTGTTAGAAACTTCTTTAGCTGAGGATCTTCCTCTTCTCTTTCCTTAACTTGAGCATATGTCTTGAGATACCAAGAAACGGCGAGAAATGACCCATACATAAGTAAGAAGACGGCTCTGCCGGGGAGTAATTTTGGCAGACCATCGCGGATATGCCCTTCGACGTAGCGCATCTCCATGGCCCTGGAGTTAAATCCTATCAAAAAGCCGAAGGTTGCAATAGCTACCCCTATGGAAAAAAGCCTCCTTTTTACTTTAGTAGACTGTGTTTTCGTGCCGAACCATGTGATCACGGCCGCAATGAAAATTGCGACCAGTGTGATTAGAAAGGGATTGTAGCCACTCTGCATGGCTTCAAAGAATTTCTCCATGCTATCCTCCCCCCTCGGTGCGATTAAGGAATGTCAAAACAGATCGATTTACATATTATAATTTAGTAACTATTTTATAAATATTATAGCATGTAAAAAACAATAGAGAATATTAACAAATACCAAACACTCAGCTTCTTGCTGATCTCTTTATTGCTTCGATATGGGGGTACTATGAAAATCGCCTTGGCGTCCGCTGAATTTCGCAATAATAGTGTTGATTATAACCTTCTTCAGATAAAGACTTTCATGAAGAGAGCAAGCGACGCAGACTGTGAGCTGATCTGCTTTGGGGAAGCGTTTCTTCAAGGATTTGACGCTTTTTCATGGACTTTTGATGCCGATATGCCTATCGCTTTGTTTCCGAACGATCCGGTCATTAAGAAAATGGGAGAATACTCGAAAGCCTTAGAAATAGATGTTGCCTTTGGATACCTGGAAAAAGATGAAGAATCGCTCTACTCTAGTTACATGGTCATTCAGGAGGGCGAACCACTTTACAATTACCGCCGCATCACTCGGGGCTGGAAAGAGTTCAGAAAAACTGACCACCATTATAAAGAGGGAAGCATCACGGAAGTCTTTGACTATCGTGGGTACAAAACCCTCATCTCGCTGTGCGGCGACCTTTGGGACAAACCGGAAGCGTTTGCCAAAAAGCAGGAGTTGACCCTGTGGCCTGTCTATGTCGACTTTTCTTTAGAAGACTGGGCAGAGTACCGATCAGAGTATGCGCAGCAGACAGGGCTTCTCCCCGGTCACATTCTTCTCATCAACAGTCTCTGTCATCCCACAGCCGTCGGTGGATGCTTCCACTACCTAAATGGAGAGATATGTGCTGAACTATCTCCGGGTACGTCCGGAATCCTCATTGTCGAGCTTCCTGATAAACATTAACTGCCGAAAGAGTCACTCGCCCTCTGTACTACGTGGCGATAGTGAGCCTTATCTTTCTTACTCTTATGGAAGGTTCTCTGGATCTAGAAGAGGAAGGACATGGATAGCCGGCTCTTCATAGGGATGGATTTTTTTAATGACCCTAAGGGCATCGAGAACCTTTTCTTTAGGACAGATGAGTTCCATCTTGACCTCATCTCCTCTTGTTATTTCTCCTTGTTTGCCCTCATAAGGGTTACTTCCCTCAAGAGCTCTCCAATAGCCGGTGACTTGGTGGAAAGACATGACATGGTCATAGTCCCCCACTCTCCCCACTCCGATGTCATGCAGGGCATCTCGGATCTCGGGCATGAACTCTTCCGGCACATAGATTTCCAGCTTTACTTCTTTCATTTCACTCCACTCATCCTTACTCTAGAACTCCCAGCAGAGTAACAGGCACTGCCACGTCTTGGAGAATCTTCGGATCCAATACGCTGACGAGGACGACACAAGCTGGGCCTGCAGAGTCCTTCGCCCATTCCGGCAGAAAACTTTCTTCTTGAAACAGGCGACCGGAAGTGCGCGCTAGCTCGTTCGCTTCATAGAGACAGCCCTTTGAACCGACAGGTAGAACCTCAAATATTCCCTCTCGTTTTTTCCATTCGATGACGCTTGAGAGAGGGACGATCTCTCCTTCATCTTCCATGACGGCATCGCCCACTTTCGGGATGCCCAAGGCATAGACCAGAGCACCTTTCGGTGAAGATGACAGTTGGAAGTCTTTGTCTGTTGCACCGATGAGGGTGATCCCTGCACCGGTCTGCACTGTCGGTATATTTTCTTCCGTACTCCCGTTTAAGATCATAGAGGGGTCAATCCCCACTTCTTCAAGCGCTTTTGCCACTCCACGGGTAATACCATCACCCGTGGGTTTTCGTTCATTGGACAGGGTCAGCACAGCCACGTTGGGCGTCACGCCCTGTGACAAAAGCTCCATCAAAGGCACTCGGCACAGAAAATAACCGACAACCTCTTCGCTGACTTTTACCACATCGGTTTCTTTTGCTCCAATACCACCAATCGAATCACAGGCAAGGAGAAAAGACACTCCTTCCACTTCAAAGACAGAGAGATCGCGGAAGCGGCGAATGGTCATGGCAGTCTCTTTCCGATCGCCTCAAACAGTCCGGCAGCCAGAAGAATATTTGCCAGTGCCGCTATACTGAGCGGAAGCAGAAGCAGATAGAATAAAAACATCATCGTCGGCGTCACCTTCATGACGTAGGTGAGCCAAGAGGCCAGAAACAGTGTGATGGGACCGTTAATCAAAAAAGCTACGACGACTCCGAGGATACGCTGTTTCGGATAAAAGTAGCCAAATGACGCACAGGCAATCCCCATGAACACCATGACCAACATGTGAGAAGGAAGTCCCTGAGGAAAGCCATGGAGAAGCGCTGTCATCAGATGACCGATAGCGCCGATCAACCCTCCCAAAGCCGGACTCAAAAAGAGTGCTCCGAAAAAGCCGGGCAGTGAGTCAAAGGCGATCGTAGATCCTAGTCCGGGCATGGGAACAGATATGTAGCTTCCCAGAATACCGAGTCCCACCAGCAGACCGCTGATGGCAAGACGTTTGGGTGTAAAAATTGATTTAGTCATTTGAACCCTTTCTGTTACTTTTTCCAGTGCCAGTGGCCGTCTGTTCGCTGAAGCTCTTTTGCCTCTGCACAGCGAAAAGGTGTCACCGGTGTGTTTTCTCCCAGCCAGATGGAAAGAAGAGCATGGATAACTCCTTGATGCGTGATAAGAGTATACGTCCCTTCTTCCAGTTCTTCACTAAAATTCTGTATTCTTTCTAGAAATTCGCAATAGTTATCACCTCCCGGGTACGTGAAACTTTGAAAATCTTTCATCCATCGCTTGACCTCTTCAGGGAATGTCTCCTGAAGTTCTTGAAAAGAAAAACCTTCGAACAG
>CALFKA010000086.1 GCA_937880545.1 uncultured Clostridia bacterium
AGTTCCTCGAAGCACAGGCCACGGAAGCGGTAGGCGCGGCAAAATATGAGCGCAGTGAGGATCGCACCTGCTACCGCAACGGTTCTCGCGAGCGCACCCTCAAGACGCGGGTGGGCTCTCTCACCCTCGATGTCCCAAGGTTGTGGGGCGGAGAGTTCTCTCACGAGCTCTTCAAGCGTTATCAGCACTCGGAACAGGCATTGGTGCTGGCGATGATGGAGATGGTACTTTAAGGGGTCTCCACTCGTAAGGTGACGCAGATCACGCAGGAGCTCTGTGGCACAAGCTTCAGAAAATCCACCGTTTCCGCTCTCTGTCAGGGGCTCGATGCCACGGTCCGGGCGTTTCGTCAGCGCCCCCTTAAGAAGCGCTATCCCTTCGTCTTAGTGGACGCTATGTACATCAAGGTCCGAGAGGGAGGGCGAGTGCGTAGCAAAGCACTGATGATTGCCATCGGGGTGAACCATGAGGGGTACTGGGAAGTCTTGGGGTGTGAGTGCTGGGATAATGAGACCCATCTGGGCTGGAAGGAGTTTCTCGAGGGTTTGACAGCGCGGGGACTGAGGCAGGTGGATCTGGTGATCAGTGATGCTCATCGAGGACTCACGCAAGCGATCCAAGAGGTGTTCCTTGGTGCGAGTTGGCAGCGGTGATGAGTCTTCCTTCAAAAAATCGGCGCAGGCTCCGAAGCACGAATGCACTGGAAAGACTCAACCAGGAGATTCCTCGCAGGGAACGAGTCATCCGGATCTTCCCCAACGTGACATCTGCCATCCGTTTGCTTGGAGCACTGTTGTGCGAGCAAAACGAAGCATGGATCAGTGGCAGGAAATGGTTGGATATGACAGACTACAGGTCTATGCAGGAGTCGACAGAGGAGCTTTCTGGGGCGGCCCGCGTGGCGTAAAGGTGGCCCGTGGCTCTGTTCTCTCTTCACTCTCTGTTACTCTGGAAGGAATTTACACCACTTGTAGGACTTGACTGATGAGCGTGTTTGGATATACAACCCTTTTCTTTGCACGGAATTAAGTGACCATTTGGGTAATTAAGTGTTGGATATACAAATAGACCTGTCAATAAAGCCGCCTAAGCATTGATATTCCAACGCAAAATCGTCTTTTTATATCACCAAAGTGTCAAACTCGGAGTCTTAGCACAGAAAGCAGCTCAAGAGAGCTATTTTTTGTCGTAAAACCAAGACCAAAAGAAGCTGCTGCATGTCTTCTTTACCAAGAATTATGCAGCAGCTCCAGTTTTTGAGGCTTTATGAGGAGTGCTCCCTAGCGGCTAGAGTGCGTAGCACATAGGAAACAAACTCAATCATTGTATAGAACTAATATTCTTTAAGTTCATTCAATGTTCTCAGCATGTGTACATCATAGCTGTGACTCTTCTATTTCCCGCCTCAGAATGAATGTCAGTTACCTCTATACTGTCCATTTCTCGCAAACAGAAGCACTCATATGCATGATCCTTCATGATGCAAAGCAACTTCATTATTCTGCATATGCTAATGAGTGTTTCTCCCTAGTCAAGAATATCAGTCAGATTCGTCTGGCCAGTCGGAACCCTGCCTTCGTCGCTTCGTGCACCTTTTTACCATCAAAACTGTCTCCGATGTTGTAGAGCTCAGGTGCTACATTTTCTCTCTGCGCACTGAAGAAAGGTTCTTCATTGGGTCTGCCTCCCATGGCGAGGACGATGAGATCAGCTTGAATGGCTTCCTGTCTCGTCTCATTGCCCGGTTTTTTCGCCAGTGGATTTTCAATGTTCTCCGGCAGGAGCGGTGTCCAGGTGTCATAGGGATTCGGGACATTCTTACTGATGTTTCTTTCCACCAGCGCCTTGCCCTTTGTAAAGGACGTGAGCTTTGTGCAGTTATAGAGCTTGACTCCACCCTTTTCCATGTAGTGCAGGAGATGGCCTCTGTTTGCTGTGCAAACACCCAGCATAATCTCCGGCAGCATTTCAATGACGGTGACATCTTTACCATGCTCATAGTTGAGCCAGTAAGCTGTTTCGCAGCCGACCACACCGCCACCGACGACAAGGACTTTCTCAACATCCTTTAACAGCTCCGGTTTTATGAGAAGCTCTGTCGCCTGAACGGTGTTCACCAGTTCTTTCCCCGGAATCGGAATATCTGCATCTTTCGTACCTATGGCAAATACGACAGCATCAAACTTTTTCCCTTTGAGGAGTGCGTTGTCCACCTCTGTTTTGTAGTGGACTTTCAGTCTCTTCTCTTTGACCGCTTCGTCGACTTCACTCTTTAAGTAGCCAAGGTAGTTGCGGATATCAAACTTAATCTCCGGCACACAACCCGGGACAATGCGCCCTCCGATACTATCTGTCTTCTCAAAGAGCTCGACTTCATGGCCTCGCTTGGAGGCTTCCAACGCAAAGACAACACCCGCCGGTCCTCCACCGACCACTCCGATCTTTTTCTTTTTCTGTGCAGGAGGTGCCAGTTCCGGAATCAGGTCTTCAAAACCTGTTCTAGGATTGACGGCGCACTGTGGATGGCCTCCTTCGACGAATTCATTGATGCAGGCTTCCTGGCATCCGATGCAGGGACGGATCTTCTCCACCTCTCCCCGATAGGCTTTGATGGCCCAGTCCGGATCACAAAGAAGTGGTCTTCCCAGCATGATCATGTCACACTTCTCGTCTCTCAGCGCTTTTTCCGCTACATCCGGGTAACCCAGCTTTCCTACCGCAACTATAGGAACTTCTACGCCGACATTGGATACAATGCGGTTCTTCTTGAAGTAGTCCTTGGCTTCTTTTGCGATGTCGATGAAGCACCCGGCAGGCATCCCAGCCGGCGGATGCGGCAGCCACCAGTTGTCATAGCAGCCCAGATCCACGTCGAAGATATCTACACCGGCTTTTACGAGATTTGCCATGTAGTCAAGCGTATCGCTCAGCGTTCTCCCTTTTGTGAACTTGGAGAGCGAAGGAATACCATACATTTTCTCTCCATATGTCTCATTAAGTGCCAGCGACATATCTATACGATACATAATCGGATAATAGGGACCGACTCGTCGTCGAATTTCCTTGATCATGTCAATGCCGAATCGCTGCCAGTCTGCATATTTACCGATCTTTCTTCGGTTAAATGCCGGAGAGGTCAACTGATCGAGGAGATAGCCTTCGTGACCATGCAGGTAGACACCGTCTAGTAGACAGTGCTTGGCATCTGCCGCTCCCTGACCCATATTCTTGATGATCTTATTTAACCGAAAGTCCGTCAATGGAAGACAGGGAATCTGCGGTATATAGAAGTTGGGGTTGAGGGAGGCGGAAACAGGAAACTTGTACTGATCGATCAGGCACTGAGGATTACCTACTCGCCCCAGTCCCGCTGTCAGTTGAATAAAGATCTTACTCCCATAGGAGTGGACTCCTTGAGCCAGATCGCGCCATCCCGCCAGCACCGTACGACTCCGGTCGATGCGAGGGAAATAGGAGAGTTTGTCTTTCTCCGTCACAGAGTGGTCAATACCGTGGCTGACAGGGATCAGGCCTGTTGTCAGAAGCCCAACACCGCCTTTGGCTCTGGCAAAGAAGTACTCCAGCATTTTGTCGTTGGGTCTGCCCGTCTCTTCCGCCATGCTGATGTTTCCCATGGGGGCCATGACGATTCGATTTTTTACATTCATTCGGTTAATGCGGATAGGAGAAAAGATGCTGTTGTAAGGATATAGATCCTTCGTCATCTTTGCACCACCCTCACAGGGCAATTTGCTTCCCTCCTGAAACCAATTGCCATAACTGTCGATGAGATCTTGGACAAGTTTATCCTTATGTAGAATAGGTTCAGACATGGCGTTCCTTTCCGAGAGTCGCCACTCCCTGCTGTTCCAGCCATTTTAGGATGGGCGTAATGCTCTCTTTTTTCACTTGTGATGCTCCGGTTGTTGCCATAATAAGTAATTGTCTTTGCTCTTGCGTGGGTTGTTCAATCTTCTTCATCGCTGCCGCAATCTGCTTCGCCTTCAAAAACATAATCAGGCGATTGATGCCCTTCAGCTTGTCAAGCTCAAACCCTCCCCAGAGGTAAAATAGCGGCAGATCTGCAGGCGGGCGGTCCTTCTTGCGGATATCTTCCATGACCTTTTCTCCTGGAGGGCTCATCCCTACCCCACAAAGTCCTCTTACCCGAAATTTTTTGGAAGCCTTCTTATATCCTTTCACTCCTCCTGCAAAGATCCATCCCAGAAAGAGAATATCTCCTCCCTCCGGGGCTTCACTGTCTCCCAGCGAGTAGACCGGTAGTCCACTTGCCAATGAGATCATATGTGCATAGTTTCTCGTATGCCCACCGGCAGACGTATAAATAATTGCATCCATTTCTCTGCCTCCTAAATTCTACGATCTCTGGGCATCGTGTCATAATGACGGTTCAGTAAGGGTCTTGCCACATAATAAAGTAGTTTATTTTCCAGATTAAACCAATAGATGACGACCGTCGCAATCCATGTAATCAGCAGTCCGACAAGGAGTTTTTTTCCTGCGGGAGCGGCCTTTTTACCAAGCTTGCGAGTCATCGAAATAAAGAAGTGTTTCATCGAGAGGCTCCTCCTGCATTACAGTAAACATGTATTCATTGACTTGGTCTCTCATCTGCTGACGCGAAACCGTTCGGGGATCCTGCAGGTCATGCTCAACCCACATAAAGTGGAGATCCCGTTTTCTCGATTCCTCTTCAAAGATGCCGTGCACTCCGTTCATTCCCTTACAAGCAATCTGATCATAGAAAAGAACCATATCACAGCGGAACTCTTCAACAAGTTCCCAGAGCATTGCCACATTTTCATAACCTCCAACGGCATGGTGGCGCATGGTGCCTTTTTCACTCATGATCGCCAGATCTCTCATAGACTTCTGAGGATCCTCCGTATCAATCTGATTAAAGCCCATGGTGGAGTCCATATTTAAAACGACAGTAATACCCCAGCAGTTTTGAAGCCAGGTGGGAAAATCCGTGTAGAAGACCGCAGCGGTAGACCAAATAAAGCAGCGGTGTCTTGTCTCTCCCCGGAAAGGCAGGTATTTCTTTTCATAGCAGTCTTCCATAATGCGAAGTACTTTTCTGTCGGTCTTGACAAATTTTTCTTCCATACCTGAGTTTGACGCCCAGTAGAAAAGCCGATAGAGTGACTGTGATTCACCCGAGAGCGGTGAATAGGGTGTTTTAAAGTAGTCCCACTTCATCATCTCAATCTCATTTTGTTCATTGAGATTTTTTGCCTTGTCCCAAAAAGCCTCCCAGTCAAATACTTCTCCGGTATACTTCTGCACAAAATTCATTGCGCCCGAAAGCTGTGTCTCAGTGTAATCATGCACTTCTTCTTCGCTGTGGCGCATCGGCATCATCAGCGGAAAGGTAGGTTTCTTAAAGCGTCTTGCCTGGTAAGCAGAAGTCATGATGCTTCCATCACAAGGCATGTTGGAGGTGATGACACATTGACCAAAGATCGGATAGTCATCTTCCGCCGCCACACCCGCTTCCGCTTCACATCTTGAGCAGACATCGGGCGGTACTCCGTAGGACTCCATGACGTCGATGTAGTGGGGCATCAATTGCTGATCGAGATTGCAAATGAGAAACTCCGGAAATGTCTGAATCGGCATCGGAATGAGATTTTTAAACCCTGCCAGGAAAATGGGGGGCATCGTCTCATCATAGCCCACTAAACGGTGACTGAGCTGATTTTCCCCAAAGCGCTCATCCGCCGAAAACATTGTCGCCAACTGATCTGTGACACGTTTAATAATCATATACATATGTAAGTGTCCGACTCTGAGCTCCGCTCCTCTATGTCCTTCCAGTCCCCGATCGACAAAAGCAAAGACCGAAAGGTATGAGCCCATCCAGCGGTAGCGCAGCATGCCCTTAAGAATTCGCACAGGAGATTTAGATATGAACGATACCATTGTTCCCAGGTTCATCATCCATCGGCTGTAATCATATGCTGTGTCTTTTAAGCCTCTCCACTCGCGATGTTTGGCGATCCCTGTCTTGTCGTAGTAACGAGAGCGAAGTCCTCCTTTTCCTTTTCTGGCCTTTAGAATCGGATCAAAGCGATCAAGAATGGACATCTGCTCCTCCTCTCTGCTGTCGCTTGAACTCCAGGCTTTCTGCAAATGCCTGGAAGCGGGTGCGGAACTGTCCGTACGAGCCGATCACATATTCTTTTTCTATTGTACACGTCGGAATGTTGTGTTCATTTGTCAGGATGTAAGAGCTGAGCGCTCTTTCATATCCCCAGAATTCACAAAACTTCATCGCTTCAAAGACGACGCCTTCCGCCTTATAGTCTCTGACGAGTTCTCTTATGAGTTCTCCTCTCCCATCTACCTTTTCTTTACTCATAAAGCGCGGACACTGACTGACATCGAGGTAGTGGTCTGCTACACTTTGAAGCGGGTCGTCCGGATTGACGTGGAGAATTTCTTCTCTTCCGGGAATGCTTCCATAGCAGTAGCGATCGGCGGCCACAAAGAGCCCGCACTCTTCAATAAGTTTCGTGAAGTGATGATCATCAATCTCGCTTCCCGAGATCGGAAGAGCGTCGTGTAGGGAAAGAGTGTAGATCTCGGTGGTC
>CALFKA010000087.1 GCA_937880545.1 uncultured Clostridia bacterium
ACGAGATCGTGATGTGACTGGAGTTCAGACGTGTGCTCTTCCGATCTGTGGCCACGATGCGTCGGTTAGGAGCAAAGGGCATTGTCCTGAGTGGACGTCCTTATCACCTCGATCCCGAAATTCATCACGGGGTTCCCGAGATGATTCATGCTTTAGGCCTTGCGGTGTTTACAGAGGACAGCCTTGATCACTTGACACCGATTGAAAGACCACTTCGCGTCGTTGATCAATGGGTCTACCACTCAAGGCTCTACCGAGCGGCCAGCTTTGTCTCTAAGCAAAATGATATGGAACTTGTTCAGCTCGTGTCCTTCGGCTGTGGACTCGACGCCGTCACATCTGATCAGGTACAAGAGATCCTGGCCAGAACCGGTAAGATCTACACTCAGTTAAAGATTGATGAGATCAGCAATCTCGGCGCTCTGCGTATACGCATCCGCTCTCTTCTTGCGGCAATGGATGCAAGAGAAGAGAAGGGCTTTAAAATCCACGCCCCTCTTCCGCTTCCTGAAAAAGCTGTCTTTACAAAAGAGATGAAGAAGACGCACACGATCCTCTGCCCCCAGATGTCGCCGATACACTTTACGATGCTCGAAGCGGCGATGGAGAGCGGAGGCTACAATGTCGTGGTTCTGCCGGACACGGATAAAAAAGCGATCGATGTGGGCCTTCGCTATGTCCACAATGACGCCTGTTATCCCTCAATTATCACCATCGGCCAGATTATGAAAG
This sequence comes from uncultured Clostridia bacterium, assembly GCA_937880545.1. GTDB lineage: Bacteria > Bacillota > Clostridia > Peptostreptococcales > Acidaminobacteraceae > DUVM01. Next base: position 733 of record CALFKA010000087.1, read on the forward strand.
CGCTACGGAGCGGCGAGTATGATCTCGATACCACTGCTGTCATGATCTCTCAGACCGGGGGAGGTTGTCGTGCCACGAACTACATCGCTTTCATCAAAAAGGCACTCAAAGATGCGGGCATGGAGCACGTGCCGATTCTCTCGGCAAATGTTTTGGGAATGGAAAAACAGCCCGGCTTCAATATCAATATCAAGACACTGGTGCGCATGATCCATGCGACACTTTATGGTGACCTGATGATGCGTCTGTTGTACCGTGTACGACCCTATGAGGTCGAAGTGGGCAGTGCAAATGCGCTCCACCAGTATTGGGAGAAACGCCTGGTAGAAGAACTCCGAAGAGGCGGTTATCACTTTAAGAATAATGTGGAGGCGATCGTCAAGGACTTTGATGAGCTTCCGATCTACGAAGACATTCAAAAGCCCAGGGTAGGTGTCGTGGGAGAGATCCTCGTCAAGTACCACCCGACGGCCAACAATAATGTCGTAGATCTATTAGAGAGTGAAGGAGCAGAAGCTGTTGTGCCGGACCTGACCGACTTCCTCCTGTATTCCGCTTATAACGGTAATTTCCGTTATGAGAAACTCTCCGGAAGCTTTAAAGCGAAAGCTATTGGAAATCTCTCGATTGCCGCCATTGAATACATGCGCAAAGACATGAAGCATGCTCTGAAAAACAGTAAGAGATTCCATCCGCCCAAACCCATCGATGTGCTCGCCAAAGGAGCGAAGAAACTGCTGCCCTTAGGCCACCAGACAGGGGAGGGGTGGTTCCTGACGGCTGAGATGATTGACCTTCTGGAAGAGGGCGTTCCCAACATTCTCTGTCTGCAACCATTTGCGTGTTTACCCAATCACATTACAGGGAAAGGAATGATCAAAGGACTCAATAAATTGTATCCTACGAGCAATATCTTCCCGATTGACTACGACCCCGGCGCCAGTGAAGTCAACCAGCTAAACCGCATCAAACTGATGCTCTCTGCTGCTCAGAGAAATCTAAGAAAATCAACACAAAGAGGTAACTGATGAAATACATCCGCAATGAATCGACCGACCCTGCCTACAATCTCGCATTTGAAGAATGGGTACTGGAGACACTCCGCGATGATGACTATGTCCTTCTTTGGCGAAACGATCACGCCATTATTGTCGGAAGAAACCAGAACACGGCGGCCGAGATCAATGCGCGCTATGTAGAAGACCAAGGCATCCGTGTCATCCGCCGCGAAACTGGCGGGGGTGCTGTTTACCACGACCTTGGAAACCTAAATTTCTCCATCATTTCCGATGCGCAGGAGCTAAAGGAACTCGACTTTGCACTCTTTACACTCCCCGTCATGGAGGCACTCAAAGAGCTCGGCATCGAAGCCACACTCTCCGGGCGAAATGATATGACGATTGATGACAAGAAGTTCTCGGGTATCGCACAGCGCATGAGTAAAGGCCGAGTTCTCAACCACGGCACGATTCTCTTTGACACAGATCTCACCGTCCTGGGCGCTTCGCTCAATCCCAAAAAAGAAAAAATCCAGTCAAAAGGTGTCCGCTCCGTGGCAGCGCGCGTCACCAATATCCGCCCCTACATGAAAGAGGAGGCAGATATCCTGACCTTCCGCGACTTACTGCTGGAAGCGATGTTCAAACGACAAGGCGGAGTAGAAGAAAGAATTCTCACGACAGAAGAGTTGGAACAGATTCAAAAGCTCCGAGATGAAAAGTACGCCACCAAAGAGTGGAACTACGGTCGATCTCCCGCAGCTCAGATTCAAAATTATAAGTATTTTCCGGGGACCGGTGGGCTCGAAGTCCGTGCAGTCGTTGAAAACAATGTCTTAAAGGAAGTCTATTTCTTTGGAGATTTCTTTGCGCCCGAACGTAAAGAAGTGTTAGAAGAACTATTGGCTGACATTGATTTTCAACCAAGTGCAGTACTTGCCGCTCTGAAGGGAATTGATATCACCCGATATCTTGGTAAAATAGAAAAAGAGGATCTATTGGATCTATTGTTTGAAGAACGCAGAGAGGAGTAGTCATGAACAACATCCGATTGGAGCTCCTGAGTGAAGAGCATGCAGATGTGCTATTTCGCTTTGAAACGGACAATCGAGGAACGTTTGAAGACGAGAGCTTTTCAAGACACCCTTCTTACTACGAGAGAAATACTTTCCAAGAGATCTTGGAAGATCTGGTAGAAGAACAGGGTCAACAGCTACATGCCATGTATCTGGTCTTTAACGAGGAGGAGGAGCTGGTGGGACGCGTCAACCTGATGAAGTTTGTGAGCGAACCTTTCCTCAAGGCTGAGATCGGCTATCTGATTGATCCGACACATCAATGCAAAGGATATGGCACGAAAGCCGTTCGTCTCCTACTGGAAAAAGCGAAGAATGTCTACGGGCTTCACCGCATTGAGTCAGGGACCTCTCCGGACAATGTCGCTGCCCAAAAAGTGCTTATGAGAAACGGCTTCCGACACGTAGGCACCTATGAGCAGTACATACGCGTGGGAGAACAGTGGGTAGATAGTTCCCTTTATGAGAAGGTCCTAGATTAGAAAAGGATGACTTTATGAAGAAGTCACTGATTTATATATCTTTGTTTTTACTTTTGGTTGCTGTCGCTCTTTTCTATTTCTACAGAGAGACAGATACATCGGTAGCAGAGATTTTTATACGCGACATTCAGCGAGTGCCGGGAGAAGGGCAATTCGTTATCTCTGGCGATCTGGTATCAAGCGCAAAATCCTACAGAGGATACCGATTTAGGTCCGAAGGAGATACTCTCATTCTTAGTATCCGGAGCGGACTTGTCACCCCGTTCCATAAAAGTGGTAATTTTCAAATAAAGATTGATATCGGGCAAGGTGAGAAGGAAATCAAAAGAATTGTCATAGATTCCGCTGACAAAATAAGTCAAATCTACCCAAATCCTTAATAACGCAATGCAACCCGCATGACTCGTACAAGAGTTTGCGGGTTTTGATTTCCAGGGTTCGTGTAATCCATATTTTATGTATCTAGAAACAGGTCAGTAACAATAGGGTAAAAATATGCCCCATATGGCTGACAACATATGGGGATCTATTCATTAAGTGAAGATCAAAGGAAGCGGAAGACGCCGCGGACGGTTCCCAGGATCTTGACATCTCGGCTAAAGATAGGGGAGAAGGCGTCATTGGCGGGCTGGAGGCGGATGCCCTTGCTTTCACGATAATACGTTTTAACGGTTGCTTCATTTTCAAGGAGGGCTACGACGATCTCGCCGTCTTCTGCTATCTCGGTTTGTTCAACAAGCACAAAGTCGTGATCACAGATGCCTGCGTCTTTCATACTTTCGCCCTGTACCCGGAGCATAAAGTGCTCTCCACGTCCAATGCGATCCTGTGGTACAGGAAAGCTTCCCTCAATGTTCTCCGTAGCCAATATGGGCTCGCCCGCCTGGATCCTTCCCAGAATGGGGACTTCGACGACGGGGCTCTCAAAACTCTTCGTTAGGACAATCGATCGATTCGTATTGTCTTTTTTCTTCAGATATCCCTTGATTTCTAAATTGGATACATGAGTGTGAATGGTTGAGGTAGAACGTATGTTTAAACCCGCACAGATCTCACGGATTGAAGGGGAGTATCCATAAGAGCGGATAAAGTCTTCGATAAAGGAATAGACCATCTGCTGTTTTGCCGTCAGTTTTTTCATCATAGCCTCCGTGACATTAGTATACAACAAATCGACCAAACGTTCTACTCGGGATCGAATTCCTGGATAATCTGCTCCCTAGCATCTTTTCTATGTGCTGCGTACAGTTGTGTTGTTGTGACATTGTCGTGATCGAGAAGTTCCTGGACATCAAAGATGCTATACCCACGCTCTATAAGTGTGCTCGCTGCGGTAGCTCGTAGCTTATGGGGGCTGTAGCCGTCTCTACGAGATGTCTCCATAGCGATGGAGGTGTACTTCTTAACCAGATCACGGATGGCTCTTTCCGTAATCCGCTTTCCCTGCAGAGAGAGAAACAATGCATCTTCTGTAGAAAAGGCAGGTCGCTCCAGATCCATATATTCTGTCAGAGCATGATAAATAGTCTGGTTGATCGGCATAACGGACTCTTTGTCTCTTTTGCGGAAGATTGTAAACTCCATCCTGCGGAAATGAAAGCTGTCTACATCGAGATTGGCTAATTCTTTTAGTCGCAGACCATAGGTTAAAAACAAGAGAATGATCGCACGGTCACGGAGCTTTGTTTTCTCCCAATAGATGCGCTCACGATCAGTAAGTCCTTCGCCTGTCGAGACAGCGTGGAGCAGCGAGCGAATTTCCTCTTCATAGAGGCGCTTGATAGCATCCGGTTCCTTTCTCGGCAGTTTAATAGGGTTAAAACCTGTCGTGATATCAGTAGGGAGTTGTTCATTGCGAAACAGAAACTGGAATAGGGAAGTGAGAGAGGATTTCTTTCTTGAAAGTGCACGGTTGGAGTTCTCGAACACTTGGACCCTTCCGTCCTCATCTTCTTTATAGTACCTGCGGCAGTAATCACCCAGAAAATAGTTGATATCACGGGCTTTCAGGGAGGCTAACTCCTCTGTTGAGATCGCTTTCAGTTCCTTTGCTTTTGTCACATCGGTCTCTTGGATCAGATACTCTAGGAAGAATTTGATGTCATTAAAATAGGCATCATGTGTTGAAAGGGATACGGAGCCACGTAAAAAGATACTGTAATCACGCAAAAACGAAGGAAATTCACGCTCCATAGCGCGGATTTGCCGGTCCATCTTTGCCTGTTGTTTCACAATGTAATCGGTCCTATTTGTCTTATTATTAACATTCAATGGATTGAAGCTCACTTTCTAATTCTACTAGGCGTATGGGATCAGGGGCATCCTTCAGGAGGAAGCCGTAGACAAAGGTCATCTGGTCATCCTGAAAGATCAGTGGCGTATCAAAGAAGAACTGCAGCATCCGATTGATATCTACACCTAGGCTTTCTAGTGAGTATCTGCGAATACTTGGCTGGAGACACTCCTGGGCATCCAGCGCTGAGCAATCATCGCTACAGTTATAACAGCATCCCGGCAGGAGTGTTTCACCGTGTAGGCGTCGCTCAAATTCCATCAAAACGGGATCGATGTACTCACGGCAATCATAGAAAGTTTCCAGCGGATCAGCGCCTGGGGTCAATGGGAGTGTTTGCATGAACAAGAGTACGTAAGGATAGCGTTGCAGATAATGCGCTGTAGAGAACTCGTGCTCAGGACAACTGAAATTTGCTTCGTAGTTCGGACAGCTCTGACAATACAGCAGAACTTCATCAGGGCGGTAAGCCGCTTCTAACAGCGATTGTGTGCTGATTCGGCGTTTGTGTATCATAACCCCTCCATCTATTCCCAAAATATACATTTAAGGAATAGTTTATTCAATCTTAACATATCTCTTCCCATTCAGACAAGAGTATTCATTCGTAAAAAGAACCCCTATCTCAGGGGTCCTTCCTTGTAATAAATCATGGTGTCAGGTAGTAAGCATGAACTTCATAGTTGGCTTCTTCTAGTAAGACGATCAACCGGTCACCTTTTACTACCACATCTTTTCTGGAATACCATCTGCTTCCTTTTGACAGATTGGTATCTATAATTTCGTTCAATCGAGTCAGGCGTTTACTGGGTGAAGCATTCTTCACTCCAGGATCATAGTAGTTCAATAGTAGTGTGCTCAACTCACTCAGTTGGTGTTCACTAAGAGGGGTCCACTTCTCCAGCTCTGATACCGCATTAAAATCATCCTCATTATAGTACAGCTGAACCTCGAAACTCTCATTCAGAGAAATTGTTTTAATACTGTCAGATCGGAAGAGCACACGTCTGAACTCCAGTCACATCACGATCTCGTATG
>CALFKA010000088.1 GCA_937880545.1 uncultured Clostridia bacterium
AGTTTTTCTCCCGTCGCTTCCCCCTGCGTGATATACTGTTGTTGACTTTTTTAACAGGAGGTCTTATGAAAAGACGAGCCAGCGGTCTTCTTCTGCCCGTCAGCGCATTGCCGGGTGGCTGGGGAATCGGCTCCTTCGGAGCCCAAGCACATGCCTTCCTAGATTTTCTCGCTTCGGGGCGTCAGGAATATTGGCAGATTCTTCCACTTGGACCAACCGGCGTGGGAGATTCTCCTTACCAAACCTTTTCGAGCTATGCCATCAGCCCTTATTACATCGATCTGAACCTCCTGCGAGAAGAAGGACTGGTAAGTGAAGAAGAACTGGTAGCTTATGACTGCTCAACAACAAGCGGCACAGTGGACTACGGTCTACTTTATGAAAAGCGCCTTCCTTTATTGAAGCTTGCTTTCTCCCGATGGAAAAGCAGCCACAAAGAAGAGCTCCTTTCCTTTGTCGGAGAAAACCCTTGGGCAGGAGACTACGCCCTGTTCATGAGTATAAAAGGTATGCATGGCGGACTTCCTTGGCACCTCTGGCAAAAAGAGTTGCGCAAACGAAAGCCCGAAGCCCTCAACCACTTCATCACAGAACACGAAGAAGAATATAATTTCTGGGTATTTACTCAGTTAACCGCTTCTCAGCAGTGGGAATCGCTTCGTGGCCATGCGACAGAACTGGGCATTCGCTTCATTGGCGATCTCCCGTTTTATGTAGCACATGACAGCGTTGATGTGTGGATGGCTCCCCAGTTCTACCTCCTTGATGAAGAAGGAGATGTATTGCAGGTAGCAGGTTACCCGCCCGATGCGTTCTCAGATGATGGACAACTCTGGGGCAATCCGATCTTCAACTGGAGAGCCCTTCAGAAGGAGCGCTACGCTCCCTGGATTGCACGGCTCGCTCATAACCTCAAGTTGTTCGACATTGTGAGACTTGATCATTTTCTGGGCTTTGAAAACTACTGGAGTATACCGGCCGGAGAACATCCCAGAGAAGGGCGCTGGGAAAAGGGACCAAGTTATGACGTCTTTGTCTGTGCCCGGGAAGCCTTAGGGAAATTAGATCTGATCGCAGAAGACTTGGGACTTGTCGGTCCTGATGTCATTCGCCTGCGCAAATACCTGGGGATTCCCGGAATGCGCATTTTGCAATTCGGCTTTGACCCTTTTTCCGACAATGAACATATGCCGCACAATTACGAAAACGACAGTGTGGTATATACAGGAACCCACGACAATGATACGATCGTAGGCTGGTGGGAAAAGACAGACAAAGCCACCCGGCATTTTGCGAAGAAATATCTTCGTGTACACCCGGGAGAACCGGTGGAAAAAGCTGCACATACCGCACTGATGGCTTCTTCTGCCGGAGTCTGTATCCTTCCGGTGCAAGACCTGCTGGGAATCGGTGTAGAAGGACGCTTCAACATTCCCAACACACTCAGTGGCAACTGGACCTGGAGACTACAAGAGATTCCGGGTAAGGAGTATGCTGAGGAACTTGCCGACATGACGAGAATCTACAGGAGGACACCCCTTGAATCTGTTTAGTAAAGACGACTTTATTTTTAATGTAAAAAGCACGCTTCGCAGCGATTATGCCGTCAGTTTGGAGCGCGCCAAGCCATATGAACTCTACAATTCTATCTCCAAAGTGATCATGCGCATTGTGGGTCTGTACTGGGAGAGTGACATCGAGGCAAAGGGCTGTCGCAACGCCTACTACCTATCGAGTGAATACCTGATGGGGCGCGCACTCGGAAACAACCTTCTCAATCTTCAGATCTATGATACCGTACACCACGCACTGGATGAGATCGGTCTCAACTTAAACCAGATAGAAGATGTGGAACAGGATCCGGGCCTTGGAAACGGCGGCCTCGGAAGACTCGCGGCCTGCTTCCTTGACTCTGCCGCCACACTTGGCTACCCCCTCCACGGTTATGGCATTCGTTATGAATACGGGATCTTTGCCCAGGACTTCGATGAAAACGGTGCACAGATTGAAAAAGCCGACAACTGGCTCCGCTACGGTGATCCCTGGTCCATCCGCCGAGAAAGTGAGCGCCGCATTATTCGCTTCAGTGACCAGGAAGTCTACGCTGTTCCCTATGACACGCCGATCATCGGCTACAATTCCCCCGTCATCAATACGCTGAGACTCTGGCGCAGTGAACCTCTTGAAGAGTTTAACTTCACCCTCTTCAACAATCAGGATTACGATGCGGCGATGCATGAGAAAAACCGCGCAGAAGATATTTCGCGCGTTCTCTATCCTAATGACAGCCGGATTGAGGGCAAGATCCTGCGACTGAAACAACAATACTTCTTCGTTTCGGCTTCCATTCAGGACCTCGTAAGTAAACACCGTTTCAAGTACAACACACTGCAGGATTTCCACGAATTCAATGCCCTTCAGTTAAACGACACCCATCCAGCAGTGGCTGTGGCGGAGTTGATCCGCATCCTGATGGATGAGGAGAAATTCACCTTCTCCGCCGCCTTAGATGTCGCCAAAAACACCTTCAGTTACACCAATCACACCATCCTCTCTGAAGCTTTGGAGAAGTGGGATGAAGAGCTCTACCGCCAGAAACTCCCCCGCATCTATGAGATTATCAGTCTGATCAATGAGCATCTGATCAAAGAACTGCGGGATAAGAATATCTCCAATGAACAGATCGACTCCATGCGCATCATAAATCACGGCATGATCCACATGGCGCATCTGGCGATCTATGGCTCACGCTATGTCAATGGCGTGGCAGAACTGCATACTCGCATTTTAAAAGAACGAGAGCTTAACAATTGGTATCAGGTGTATCCCGAGAAATTCCAGAACAAGACAAACGGCATCACACAGCGCCGTTGGCTATTACTCTCCAACCCCGAACTCTCTGAGCTCATCAGTGATAGCCTCGGACACTCTCGTTGGGTGACAGATCTCGAAGAGCTGCGCAATTTAGAGCCATTTGCACAAGACCCTCAGTTCCGCGAGAGATTTCGCCATGCACGCAAAATCAAAAAGAACCAATTGACAGAGCTGATCCTTGAAAGAGAAGGAGTCAGGATCGACCCGAACAGTATCTTTGATATCCAGATTAAGAGACTACATGAGTACAAGCGGCAACTTCTCAATGCGTTTGCGATTCTCGATCGTTACTACATGATTATCGAAGGAAAGGGCGAGCACTTTGAGCCAAGGACATATTTCTTCGGCGCCAAATCGGCTCCGGGATATCGCCGAGCAAAGGGAATCATCCAGTTTATCAATCAGATCGCTAAAAAGGTCAACGGAGACCCGCGCACCAACGGAAAATTGAAAGTCGTTTTTGTCACGAACTACAATGTCTCCTATGCACAGAGTCTCTTCCCCGCCGCCGACGTTTCCGAGCAAATCTCCACGGCAGGCAAAGAAGCTTCCGGCACTGGCAATATGAAGTTCATGCTCAATGGAGCAGTGACTCTAGGCACCCTTGACGGTGCCAATGTCGAAATCATTGAAGAAGCCGGAAGAGAAAACAATGTCATCTTCGGCCACACTTTTGAAGAACTGGAGGAACTCCGCAAGACCTACAATCCCTATGAGTACTATGAAAGTGTACCAGGACTCAAGCGCGTCGTGGACTCTCTAATCGACGGAACTTTCAGTGACGGAGGGAGTGGCGTCTTCCGCGAAATCCACGATTCTCTCCTTCACAACAGCTGGGAAACTGCCGACACGTACTTTGTACTGGCTGACTTCGAAGCTTACCGGGACGCTCAACAACGGATCGACGAGAGTTATCGCGATACAGTGGAGTGGACGAAAAAGAGCATCCTCAACACGTCGCGCGCCGGAAAATTTAGCAGTGACCGCACCATCAACGACTACGCAAAGGATATCTGGTTCATCACCCCACTGGGAGTTTAGGATGAATACATTTGGAAGACTATCAGAGGCCTATGAAAAAGCCCTCCTCATTGAATTTAGTGATGAAGATCGCTTTGTGATCATGGGAGATGCCCATCGGGGAGACAGTTCACTCTCCGATGAGTTCTCAAAGAATCAAAGCATTTACCTGCATGCCTTGAATTATTATTACGACAGAGGGTTTACTCTCATTGAAAATGGAGACGGTGACGAGTTGTGGGAGCATCGTCACTTTTCTTTTATTTACTATGCCCATCAAGACATTTTCGAGATGATGCGCAAGTTTTATCTCGATCACCGTTTCTTTCTGATTTATGGCAACCACAACATGTACATGGGGGAGCCCGACTATGTCGAAAACCACTTCTGGAGAGTACACGATCTGGCTAGTGAAACAAAGGTAGATCTCTTTCCGGGCATGCACGCCTATGAGGCGATCCGCCTACTCTACAGAGATACCGGAAAAGACATCTTCATTGCCCATGGTCATCAGGGAGACTTTCTCAACGATCAGCTCTGGAAAGTAGCTTCTTTTCTGATGCGCTACATTTGGCGTTGGTTCCACATCGTCGGCTTCCAAAACCCTTCGTCACCTGCCAGGAGTCGTGCGAAGCGAAGAAAGATCGAGAAAAAGTATCTGAAATTTGTCGAGCGTACCGGTCAGTTCACTATCATCGGTCACACCCACCGCCATGTATTTAGCTATCCCAGGGAGAAACTCCCCTACTTCAATTCCGGCACTGCCGTGCGACCGAGTGTTGTCACCGCCATTGAGATTATGGGGGGCACGATCGCCATGGTGGAGTGGCGGATTTTTCCAAATATCAAGGGAATTCTCCAAGTAAAAAGACGAGTCCTGGAAGGACCCGTCAGTCTGAGTAAATATATGTCTTAGCTTTCAAAAAACAGCGTAACGGCTTCGTCTGTGTCCAGTTCCAGGAGTTCTTTCATTCGCCGAATCTCACCAACAGTGAAATCATGCGTGCCGGCAAGCTTTCGACTCAAAGAAGCCGGACTTATTCCCAGAGCTTCGCTAAAACTTTTCTGGGTGAAGCCCTTTGCTCGTATTTGTCCTTTGAGCTCTTGCTTCTTCATGTTTTCTCACTTTCGCTTTTATTTATGCTTATATTATACAACAACGCAACAAATCGCGTGTAGCAGTTCCGGATTTAGTATTTTCTGTTGCGTATTTGAGAGCGTTATGCTACCCTGTAAACAAGAGGAGCATATATGAGCAAAGAAAACCATCTCCGCAAGAAGAGAAAAGAAAAACGAATGGCCGTTTCTGATATCGCAGAGTATCTGGGCATCGCCAAAAGCACATATTATCGATACGAACAGAGTACCATTGAAAAAATGCCTTCGAGCATCCTCTTGGCACTGTGTGAGATCCTGGAAGCGACTCCGCAGGAACTTATGGGCTGGCAAAGCGAACCTGTCATCTCTATTGAAAATGCCGCTGAATTTCTCTCCCCTTCCGAATATGAAGAGCTTCATCGCTTTCTGAAGTACCTTCTTTATCGAAGAACTCCCTCTGAGCATAGATGATCGCCCGTCCCTACTGCTGGGCAAAGGCATCCTATTCCAACTTGGATGCTTTTTTGTTCCTTATTGATATTTTCTGATGGTATAATTGATGGCAGAATAAATTTTTCTGAGGAAACGAATGGCTTCACTTTACGATGTACTCATTATCGGCGGTGGCGCCGCAGGACTGATGAGCGCTGTACGCCTTCAGAATCGTGGTCTGAGAATCGCTCTTCTTGAGCGCAACAGCCGCATCGGGAAAAAACTTCTCGTCACAGGCAATGGCCGATGCAACTTCACCAATGTCTATGCAGGCATCCGAGATTACTCCGGGGAAGATCCCGGCTTTGCCTCCCCTGCTCTTGAATCATTTTCTCCGGATGATGTACAGTCTTTCTTCCGTACCTTGGGTATCGAACCCAAGGTTGAGACCGGTGGAAAAGTCTTTCCTTCCAGCGAACAGGCTGGAAGCTTTTTAGATCTCTTTCTTCTGGCATTGAAGGAAGGGGATGCGCAAGTATGCACGGATGACATGGTACTAGAACTGCGTAAAAAGAAAGACACGTTCCGCATCCGCACAGAGAGCGGAAATACCTATGTAGCGAGAAATATCCTGCTGTGTACCGGAGGCAAAGCCATGCCTTCTAGCGGCTCCGATGGAAATGGTTATGCACTGGCCACGTCGTTTGGCCATACGCTCACTCCTCTGATACCTTCTCTCGTTCAGCTGATGCTTGAGGGCAACTACTTTTCACGCATTGAAGGTGTCAAGTTGAAGCGTCGACTCCATCTGGGTCTGGGGGAGGAGATCCTCCAAAGTGAGGAAGGTGACGTTCTCTTTGCCAGCTACGGCCTCTCCGGTCCTCCCGCACTTCAGTTAAGTCGCCTAGCAGGCACACTCCTCTCTAAAAAGAAAAAACCCTGGGTGTCGGTTTCGCTCTTTGATGACTCTTTGCAGGGGTCCTATGAACGATTGACAGAGAGATTCTCCCTATTCCCTACCAGAAATGTATCTGACGCCCTCATCGGTTTGATCCATAAAAGGCTGATTCCTGTGCTGCTTCAAGAAGCGCAGATCTCTGAAAAGAATCGCCCCTGCGCCTCACTGACAAAAAAGGAGACCTATGAACTTGCCCGCCTTCTCATCGACTGGAGGATCCCGATCAGAG
>CALFKA010000089.1 GCA_937880545.1 uncultured Clostridia bacterium
CCGATCTGTCCGGGTATTCCGTGTGGACACGCGCAAACTCAAAGTACGCTTCGTCGAGAAAGAGCACGACATCTTCGGGCAGTCTCTCCACGACCATCTGAAGATCTTCTTTACTGACGATCGTACCGGTGGGATTATTGGGATTGCAGAGATAGAAAATTTTTGTTTTTTCATTGACCGCATCTAGCATGGCTTCCAAGTCGTAGTTGCTATCCTCCTCGCGAAGAGGAATGCGACGGACGGTGGCGCCCATGAGCTGTGCTCCGATGTCATAAAGAGAGAAGCTGGGGGCTCCCACAACGATCTCATCGCCTTCTTCGAGCATGCTGATCGACACCATCTGGATGGCTGATTCTCCGCCATTTGTGCATAGAACCTGCTCAGGTTCTACGTCGTGCTTCTTTGCCAAGGCGGCTTTGAGATCCACCATGCCCGGGTCGGGATAAATATTGATATGTGCGAGCTCTTCTCTCAGTGCCTCCACGGCTTTGGGAGAAGGTCCCAGGGGATTTTCATTACTGGCAAGTTTGACGACGCGTGTCAGGCCAAACTCACGCATGACGTCCTCGATGGGTTTGCCGGGTACGTAACTCTCAAGGGTCTCCATCTCTTTACGGAACAGTTCTTTCATATCATTCCTTTCTCGGGAACATACTTCCCGGATGACCGGTGTGGCTTTCTTTCATTTTATCATATCTTCAGGCTTCCTCGCTCCAGCTTCTTTTCTCCTGGAAGCTCTCGGCAAGCCCTTTTGCTCTCGAGGTGATCTCCTGCGGAAAATCATAGTAGCGCAGGAGATTGATGGCGTTGGTCGTTCGGGTCGGCCCCATCTTCAACTGATAGTCAAACACGATCTCATCTTCTGTGACACTTTCACGGAAGTGGACATTTTTCATGTACGGCGCCTGCAGCTCCGTCAGCTCAATGTCATGGGTGGCACTCATGACGAGACTTTGCCTCTCCTGAAACCAGCTTAAGAGAGAGTGAGAGGCGGCAATGCGCTCCACTGTATTGGTGCCCTTTAAGATCTCATCGATGAACAAGTAGATGCTCTTTCCCTCCAGACTTGCCTCAATCATGCGCTTGAGACTCTTAATCTCCGCCACGAAGTACGAGTCTCCTTCATAGATATTGTCCCTTACTGCCATGGAGGAGATGATCTGCCCTCTCTTCATGGAGAAATGCTGCGAAAAGGCGCGGTTTAAGCTCTGGGCTGTGATGGCGCTGATGGCGATCGCTTTTATGTATGTCGATTTTCCCGAGGCATTAGAACCCGAAATCAACGTGCTGACAGAAAAGCCCACGGGATTGGGAATCGCTTTCTTTACAAGCGGATGGACAATGTCCTCCGCTACGATGGCATGTTCTTCCTGGAACTGCGGTTTTACCATGGAAAAGCGCTGCTCCATCGAGGCGATGACAAGAGCCACCTCGACATTTCCAAGTGTCTCCCAGAAGTGATGCAGAGCCTCCGGAGACTTGATCAGGTAACCGAGCGCTCGGTTGTACCTGTT
>CALFKA010000090.1 GCA_937880545.1 uncultured Clostridia bacterium
GACTGGAGTTCAGACGTGTGCTCTTCCGATCTCGTGGACCCTTTAGAATAAGGAGGACGAAAGTCCATGACCAAAATCTTCGGCAGTGTTCTGCGAATGCTCTTCGATTTGATTGGTAACTACGGTCTGACGATCATCGTATTTACCATCATTATCCGAATCATCTTATTCCCATTGTCTATTCAGCAGCGCAAGAGCATGGAAGTGCAGAAAAAACTTAATCCGCAGGTTCAAGAACTACAGAAGAAGTACGCAAAAGACCCTCAGACACTAAATGCAAAGACGATGGAACTCTACAAAGAGAATAAATATAACCCTTTGTCAGGATGTCTGCCCATGTTGGTGCAGATTCCGGTCATTTGGTCACTATTTTCTGTCTTCAGAAATGCTCATGTATACATCCCCGAAGAAGCGCTTAACCAAGCCTTTTTGTGGTTACCCAACTTGATCGCGCCGGATACGCTTAGCAATATCCTTCCTGCAGCTGAGGTATTTACGAAAGTACCGGGAGTCCTACCTATCATTGCTGCGCTCTTTACGTATTTGACAAGCAAACGTGCACAACAACAGACAGCCGCTGCTACCGCGGCTTCCGGTCAGAAAGGTCCGAATATGTCGGCGATGACGGTCATGTTCCCGATTATGATCCTCATCTTTGGTGCCAGCTATTCTGCCGGACTGATCCTATATTGGGCGGTAAGTAATATTATTCAATTCCTCCAGGATCTGCTCATCGCTCGAATGGTAGAAAAGGAGAATGTCTCATGAAAAGCGTGGAGAAACACGCCCGTACTGTAGAAGAAGCTTTAGAGCTTGCTCTGATTGCGCTGGGCGCAACAGAAGAAGAAGTGGATGTAGAGATCCTGGAAAAAGACTCAAGTGGTTTCCTCGGACTCTTCGGAGGACGTGATGCACACATCCGCGTAACTTTAAAGGAAAAACCAGAAGAAAAGAAAGACGACGATGTATTCGCACCCGAAAATATCGTCCTTGAAGAATTACAGCAGCTGGGTATCGATGTGTCGGAACCGGCTCAGACAGAAGAACAAGATCCGAAAGAATTTCTTGCCGAATTTCTTGAAGATCTCCTCCAAAAGATGTATCTGGATGCGACAGTGGAAATCCGCGATGGTGTCGATGGACTCGAAGCCATCATCGACGGCGAAGATATGAGTCTTCTGATCGGTCGCAGGGGCAGGACCCTTGATGCTCTCCAGTATCTGACGAATCTTGTCCTCAACAGGAAGCGCGAGGAGTATATCCATGTGCTGGTCGATTCACAGAACTACCGTGCTAAGCGCAGGGAAGCTCTGGAACAAATGGCTTATCGCATGGCAGAGAAAGCCAAGCGCCAGCGAAAAGATATTATGTTAAACCCTATGAATGCGTATGAACGACGCATTATCCACTCGGCATTGCAGAAAGACCCTCATGTCTCGACGCGCTCCGAAGGGAAGGATCCCAACAGACAGATAATTATCTTCTTGAATCGTTAAGACCCGGGTCACCCGGGTTTTTTTGACAAAGGAGCTTTCATGAGTACGATTGCCGCCATCTCCACAGCAGCGGGAGTTGCTGCGCTGGGAGTCATCCGGCTGAGCGGTCCTTTAAGCGGAGAGATCCTCTCTGCACTTTTCCAAGGTCCCCGCTCCCCTGTGGAAAACCCACGCATGCTCTGTTACGGCCACATCGTGGAAAAAGAACAAGTCCTCGATGAAGTCATGGCTGTATTTTTGCCTGCTCCCCATACTTTTACAACAGAAGATATGGCAGAAATTACCACCCATGGCGGGCGAGTCGTTATGGAAAGTGTATACGCAGCTATTATTAAGGAAGGAGCTCGTATTGCTGAGAGAGGAGAATTCAGCCGACGAGCCTTCTTAAACGGCAGATTGGACCTGACGCAGGCGGAAGCGATCCTTGAAATCATTGAAGCGAGGACAAGGCGAGGAGCCTCAGTGGCGCTATCGCATTTAGAAGGTGATACGACACGTGAAGTCAGAAGACTGCGGGAAGAACTTCTCACTGTTTTGGCTCAGTTTGCACTTGCCATCGACTATCCGGATGAATCCTCTGACGAAGTGCAGAGTGGAGATTTAGAAGAAACAATAAAACGGGTCGAAAAAACTCTCCAAGAGCTGATCCGAAACGCTCATAAAGGGCATGCCATTGCTGAAGGGTTACGCGTAGCGATCCTCGGTCGCCCCAATGTGGGAAAGAGCTCACTTCTCAATGCATTATCGCGCAGAAGTCGATCTATAGTAACAAATATTCCCGGGACTACCAGAGATACGATTGAAGAGATGATTCAACTAAGTGGGTTCCCCCTCATATTAATCGATACAGCCGGACTTCGCGAGACGGATGATCCGGTGGAGATCCTCGGTGTGCGCAGAAGTCGCGAAGCACTAGAATCTGCCGACATGCTACTCGTGCTCTTCTCTAAAGAGTGGGTGCTGGAGGAAGAAGAAAAAGAACTCCTCGAAAGCATACGGGATCGATCGCGTCTTTTGATCATCAACAAGACAGATCTCGGCGGTGTCCTTTCAAGAGAAGATCTGCTGCCCTTTGCCAGTGAAGAACAGGTGCTTGAGTTGAGCATTACTGAGAAGTCAGGATTAGAAGAACTGGAGAAGGCCATCCTTAGGGAGGCAGGAGATCTCGAAGAAGAAGTTCACACGCCACTGATCGCCAGTATCAGACAAAAGCACGAGGTTGAGAAGGCTTATCACTCGGTGAAAGAAGCCCTGAATGCCATGGCATCCTCTCTCCCCTATGATTATGTAGAAGTTGACGTGCGCGGCGCCTATGAAGCACTTGGACGCGTTCTCGGAGAAGGGACGGCTGACATTATAGACGAAGTATTTGGAAGGTTTTGTGTAGGAAAGTGAAACACTATTCGATTGTTGTTATCGGAGCCGGCCACGCCGGCATAGAAGCAGCGCTTGCGGCTGCCAGACTGGGAGAAGAAGTTCTCCTTCTTTCGCTTTCTCTGGATGCGGTAGCGTTTATGCCCTGTAACCCTTCTATCGGAGGCACAGGCAAGGGACATCTGGTTCGAGAAATTGACGCACTGGGTGGAGAAATGGGACTGAATACTGACCGGGTCACGATCCAGTCGAAGATGCTCAATACTGCAAAGGGTCCCGCCGTTCACTCGCTGCGCGCTCAGACTGATAAGAATGCCTACCATACGGAGATGAAACAAGTAGTAGAAGACCAAAAGGGCATTCATCTGAGACAGGCAGAGGTAGCGGAACTCCTAGTCAAAGACAATAGAATCACAGGAGTAAAACTACGAAACGCAGAAGAAATCTCTGCGGATATCGTCATTGTGGCCACTGGAACGTATCTTCGCTCCAAGATCTTTATCGGGTCCTATGTTGAAAACATCGGACCTGCGGGGCTGAAGTCCGCCAATCTGCTAAGTGATTCTTTGAGGAAACTGGGCTTTGAGCTCCGGCGCTTTAAAACAGGCACACCCGCCCGTATTCATGCAGATTCTATCCGTACTGAGGTGCTGACCCTGCATCCGGGTGATGAGAAGATCACACCATTTTCCTTTATGAATGATTCGCTGGATATCGAACAGGTTCCCTGTCATATCGGCTATACAAATGAAAAGACACATGAGCTGATAAAGAACAATATTGAGCTCTCGGCTATGTATGGTGGAGCGATCGAAGGAACAGGAGCACGCTATTGTCCGTCGATTGAAGACAAAGTCATGCGCTTTGCCACCAAAAACTCCCATCAGCTATTTTTGGAGCCGGAAGGACTGACGACAAAAGAGGTCTATGTCCAAGGGATGAGCTCCTCTCTCCCTGAAGACATTCAGGAAGCCTTCACGAAGACAATCAAAGGTCTCGAAAACGTGCAGATCATGCGTCCCGGCTATGCCATTGAGTATGACTGCATCGACCCGACAGAGTTGACACTGTGGCTTGAGTCAAAGCGTATCCAGGGTCTTTTCTTTGCTGGACAGATCAATGGATCCTCCGGCTATGAAGAAGCTGCTGCTATGGGACTGATGGCCGGGATCAACGCACATCTTAAGCTCCGGGGTAAAGAGCCATTTACGCTTCGAAGAGATGAGGCCTATATTGGCGTACTTATCGATGAACTAGTCAGTAAGGGCACACGGGAACCGTACCGTATGATGACATCCAGGGCGGAGTACCGCCTGATCCTGCGCCAAGACAATGCCGATCTTCGTCTGACAGAAAAAGGCTATGAGATCGGGCTCGTCACGGAAGCGCGTTATGAGAAAATGCAAAACAAAAAACGCATGATTGAGGAAGAACTTGTAAGAATCAAGGATGCGAGGATTGCGCTCGACAAGATCAATCCGCTCCTCGAGTCCATGGGACAAAAACCGCTCGAACACACCCCTTCCCTCGAATCGCTTCTTCGAAGAAGTGAATTAGACTATGAGATGTTAAAGTCTATAGACGACACAAGAACAAACGTTCCCTTGTCTATCTTTGAAGCGGTCCAGACGCAGATCAAATACGAAGGATATATTGCCAAACAACTTCAGCAGGTTGAACATTTCCGCCAGCTTGAGGCGAAGAAGTTACCCGAAGAATTCGATTACCTGAATATGGAAGGCCTACGTAAAGAAGCACGAGAAAAACTCGATAAAATACGTCCCTCCTCCCTAGGACAAGCCTCCCGCATAAGTGGGGTAAGCCCTGCCGATATCGCTGTCGTGATGGTGCAGCTTGAGAGGAGGAGTCGTGAACGAAACACTTAGCCGTTATCGTGACCTCGTACTTGAGAAGAATGTCCATCTGAATCTCACTGCTATTAAAGAAAAAGACGAGTTTGATGAAAAGAACATTGCAGATAGTCTGAAACTAATGGACTTCCACACTTTCACTCCCGGTGAGCGGGTTCTCGATCTGGGAACAGGTGCCGGTCTTCCGGGGATTCCTCTTGCCATCGCAGAACCTGACATCTTCGTGACTCTCGTCGATGCGAGACAAAAGAAAATCAAGTTCCTGACGGAGCTGATTAAAGAACTCAATCTGCAAAATGTAAACGCACTATCAGGACGAGCAGAAGAGCTAGGCAGGGACAAGAAACATCGGGAGCAGTACGATACCGTTGTTACACGCGCTCTGGCTCCATTAAATATCTTACTGGAATATTCGATTCCTTTTCTTAAAACGGGTGGAATCCTCTTTGCCAGATCGGAAGAGCGTCGTGTAGGGAAAGAGTGTAGATCTCGGTGGT
>CALFKA010000091.1 GCA_937880545.1 uncultured Clostridia bacterium
GGGGTTGATGAAGGGTGCCCTTTAGAAGGAAAAAGTGAGACATCGCAATAGCCTCCCTGTCAGTTGCACTTGAAGAGCGCTCCGATTTGTTGTATTCTCAAGAGAGCGGACGAACCGAAGGAGAAATGCCTTGTCAGAAAATGTAAGAAGAATAGTGACAGAAATAATGGACGAACTGCTACAGGTCGCAAAGCTAGAAGAAGGCGATCTTTTTGTGACAGGATGCTCTACCAGTGAAATTCTGGGTGAACACATCGGGACAGCTTCCAACGCCGAACTGGGAGAAATCATCTTCCAGGTCATCTATGAAAAGTTAAATGAACGAGGTATTTTCCTCGCAGCACAGGGATGTGAGCACATCAACCGCGCGCTTGTCGTGGAGAAGGAACTGGCGAAAAAGAGAGGGTATGAGATTGTCAATGCCGTGCCCTGGCTTCATGCAGGTGGCGCTTTCTCCCTGGCAGCCTATAAAGGAATGAAAGATCCCGTCGTGGTGGAGGGTGTGAGCGCTCAAGGCGGACTCGATATCGGTGACACGATCATCGGCATGCACCTCGAGCGTGTAGCGGTCCCGGTGCGGTTAAAAGTCAAGCAGCTGGGAAATGCCCATGTGTTGGCAGCGAGAACTCGTCCTAAATACATCGGCGGACCACGCGCCGAATATGATTTCGACCTGATATAATTCTCGGGGGTTGCAAAACCCCTGAGAAGGGTAACTATATACTTGATCATCCTTATTGTGAGTGGCGGAGGGAATAGGCCCGATGAAGCCCGGCAACCGGAATACACGGTGCTACATCCTACAGAGCGTGCTCTGAAAGATAAGGGAACACAGTGAGGGCATTAGGCTCTTTTTTCTTTTGTAAAAAGGAGTCAGAAAGATAGGGAGGAAGAATTTGAAGAAGACATTTTTTACATCGGAATCAGTGACAGAAGGCCATCCGGACAAGATGTGTGACCAGATCTCGGATGCGATTCTCGATGCGATCCTGGAGCAGGATCCGATGGGGCGTGTTGCTGCAGAAGTTCTCGCCGCCACAGGCTTTGTCCTCGTGGCGGGCCAGATCAGTACGACCTGCTATGTCGACATCCCCAAAATCGTGCGTGAAACCGTCAAAGAGATCGGCTACATCCGGGCAAAGTACGGCTTTGACGCAGAGACTTGCGGGGTGGTCGTCAGTATAGACGAGCAAAGTCAGGACATTGCACTAGGTGTTGATAAGTCGCTGGAAGACAAAGAATCCGGCAACGGAGGCGACGGATTGGGCGCAGGAGACCAAGGCATCATGTTTGGCTACGCCTGTGATGAGACCCCGGAACTGATGCCCATGCCTATTTCACTTGCCCACAAGTTGGCCCGTAGACTCTCTGAAGTACGCAAACTGGGGATTCTCAATTATCTGCGCCCCGACGGAAAGAGCCAGGTGACGGTGGAGTACCATGACGATGTGCCTGTGCGCGTCGATACAGTCATCCTTTCCAGTCAGCATGCACCGGAAGTCGACATCCGCACCCTTCGCGAGGAGTTGGAACGCCATGTTATCAGGCATGTCATTCCAGAAGAACTCCTTGATGAGAAGACGAAGATCTATATCAATCCAACGGGCAGATTTGTCTTTGGAGGACCTCTGGCCGATACCGGGTTGACGGGAAGAAAGATCATTGTGGATACCTATGGAGGCTACGCTCGCCATGGAGGCGGTGCGCTTTCCGGAAAAGACCCCACGAAGGTCGATCGCTCTGCCAGTTACGCCGCCCGCTACGCAGCCAAAAATATGGTGGCCGCAGGACTTGCCAAAAAGCTGGAGATTGAACTTGGGTACGCTATTGGGGTAGCCAGACCTGTCAGTATCCATGTCGAAAGTTTTGGGACAGGCGTACGAAGCGATGAAGAGCTGGAAGAGATTTTGACGCGTCATTTCGATTTCCGCCCGGCGAGTATTATCCGCGACCTGGAACTGAGAAAACCCATTTATAGGCAACTGGCCAGTTATGGTCACTTCGGGAGAGATGATCTGGATCTGACTTGGGAGCGGCTCGATAAAGTGGAGGCGCTGAAGAAGGAACTGCCATGAATATCGTAACTCTTGGCCTTGTGCAGATGCGGGTGGGCGAAAATAAGTCGGCGAATTTGGTGCGCGCAGGGGAACTTTCTCGCGAGGCCGCCGCATCCGGGGCACAGGTCATTGTCCTGCCTGAAGTCTTCAATGGACCCTATGAGACAGCCTCTTTTTCAACGTATGCAGAAGAAGGGGTCGCACAGACCCGCACCTTTTTATCGGAGCTGGCAAAGGAACTCGAGGTCCTCCTCGTCGGGGGAAGCTTTATTGAAAGAGAAGAGGGGAAACTCTACAATACCTCTTTTGTTTATGATGAAAAGGGGCAGGAGATCCATCGCCACCGCAAAGTCCATCTCTTTGACATCGATGTCCCGGGAGGCCAGTACTTCCGGGAGTCAGATGTACTGAGTCCCGGAGAAGGCTTTGATGTCTTTGAGACGAAATTTGGCATCTTTGGGCTGGCAGTCTGCTTTGATGTGCGCTTTGCTCACGAATTTACACCACTGGCGGAGAAAGGTGCGCAGATCATCTTTGTCCCGGCAGCCTTTAACACGACGACGGGTCCGGCGCACTGGGAAACACTATTTCGAAGCAGAGCTCTCGATAATCAGTTGTTTCTGGTCGGCGTCTCACCCGCGAACAACCCTGAAGCGTCGTACCCTGCTTGGGGGCACAGTATCGTGACGAATCCATGGGGAGAGATCCTCACACAGCTCGACAGAGAAGAGAAAGTGGCGATCGTAGAAGTAGACCTTGAGGAGGTCAACACGGTCCGTGATCGGCTTCCTGTTGTCCGTTCTTTTGCTACTCCAAAGGGGATGAAAAGATAAGAGATAAATGTATATCTAAAGACAGAATATTTTTCAAATAGTTATTATTTTTATTAAATGCTGAAATACTGTTGACGTACCAAAATAGCTTTAATACAATTAGTTTAACAATTTGAAAAGGGGGCTGTATATGTCAAATAATCCCGAACCTGTGGCGAGGAAAAAGTCAAGAGTTCCTCATACGTATGTCATTATCTTTAGTTTGATTATTCTCACCGCTATTTTGACCTGGATCATTCCTGCCGGCGTCTACGACCGAGTAGAAGCAGCGGATGGAAGAATGGTTGTTGATCCGAACTCATATCATGTCGTTGATTCCAATCCCTCGATGCCCTTTGACATCCTCCAGGCGTATCCGAAAGGACTAGGAGCGGCATCCTCTATCGTTTTCTTTATCTTTATCGTAGGCGGAAGCTTTACCATACTCACCGGAACCGGAGCGATTCAAGCCGGCGTCAACAGTCTTGCTGTGAAACTGCGACACAATGACAAAATGATGATTCCTCTGTTCGTCATCGTCTTCTCCATCGGTGGAGCGACGATAGGAATGTCGGAAGAGGCCATTGTCTTTGTTCCGATCGGGATTGCGCTTGCCAGAGCCCTTGGCTATGACTCCATCGTCGGAATGGCTATGGTTGCCTTGGGCGCTGCGGCAGGATTTACCGCGGCCCCGATGAACCCGTTTACGATCGGTGTGGCGCAGACGATTGCGGAACTCCCGATGTTCTCGGGGATGTGGCTCCGCCTGATCATCCTGGTACTAACATGGGTGATGGTCATCTGGTACATCACGCGTTACGCCAAGAAAGTCAAAGCGGATCCCACCAAGAGCTATAACTATGAGAGAGAAAAACTCCTTGAGAGCGCGGAGATCGACTATGACAAACTTGAGAGAATGTCCGGTCGTCACGTAGCCGTGCTTCTGATCTTTGCTGCCGGTATTGGTCTACTGGTCTTTGGTGTCATCCAATATGGATGGTATATCACAGAGATCGGCGCCCTCTTCTTTGGTATCGGGATTATCACCGGTTTGGTTGGCGGGCTGACGCCCTCCGAGATGGCAGTGCATTTCCTGAAAGGTGCTGCTGACATTGCGACCGGTGCACTGGTAGTGGGCCTTGCCCGCGGAATCCTTGTCATCATGGAAGACGCACAGATTATCCACACCGTGGTTCACGCTCTGGCACAGTTTGTCGTCGCCCTTCCGGGTGCCATCAGTTCCGTCGGCATGCTGGTCGTCCAGTCGCTCATTAACTTTGCCATTCCTTCCGGAAGTGGTCAGGCTGCGACGACGATGCCCATCATGGCACCTCTTGCCGACATCGCCGGACTGACGCGCCAGACAGCCGTCCTCGCCTTCCAGTTTGGAGATGGTATCTCCAACTCCATCATTCCGACTTCTGGAACGCTCCTCGCGAACCTCTCCATTGCCAAGATTCAGTATGAGGACTGGGTGAAGTTCGTAGCGCCTCTGATGCTCATGTGGACCGGCCTTGCCGCCGTCTTTTGTGTCATTGCCGCTCTGATCAACTACGGCCCCTTCTGATTTACACGTATGCAAGTAAGCGCTTTGTCTTTGGACAGGGCGCTTTTTTGGTATAATGGCAAAGGAAACAGGAGAACATATGACCCATCGCGGATACATCTCAGAATTCATCTTTCGTAACGAGGACAATGGCTACAGTGTCGCTCTTTTTGAGACGAGAGATGAGACCGTCCTGGTCGTAGGACATCTTCCCGGCGTATCGGTCGGTGAGCGACTCGTTATCCACGGAGAAGAAATAGAGCATCCGCGCTACGGATGGCAGTTTGCGATCGATCGCTTTGAGGGTGATCTGCCACAGGATGAAGAGGGGTTGATTGCCTTTCTCTCTTCCGGACAGTTCCCGGGCATCGGCATCAAGATGGCGGAGCGCATCGTCAGGACTTTTGGCGATCAGACGCTCGATCGGATCGATGAGAATCCACAGGTTCTCCTACAAGTGTCCGGCATCGGAAAGAAGACGCTCAAACGTTTTATGGAAGCCTATGAAGAGGTGCGCGAAAAGCGTGAAGATCTCCTTCTTTTGAGCAAGATCGGCGTTCCTTCCGCCTATGTGAGCAGTATCCTGCGAGAGATCGGTCCGGGAGCGGGACATCTCGTTGCCGCCAACCCCTATCTCCTCTACGGAAAAATCCCACGGATTCGCTTCTCCGCGATCGATGAGATGGCGCTGCGCTCAGGGATGGAAGAAAATGATCCCCGAAGGATACGGGCCTTTATCCTCCACGCGCTGGTTCGCGCTCTGGGGGAGGGGCACTGCGCCCTCCCAAAGACGGAGCTTTTAGAGAGACTATACAACTGGGGTCTTCAGGATGAAGATCTCATCTTAAAAGAATTGAGAGAACTACTGATTACCGGCGTTCTCTTTGAAGAGGAGGAGATGCTCTACCTGCGTCAGAGTTACCGCGCACAGAGCATGAGTGCGTCTCATCTTGTGAGACTCCTTCGGGAGGGACCGGAGCCGATGAAGTACCGGGAGCGCGCCCTTCGGTTTGAAAAGGCGAGTGGATTGCGTCTTGGAGAAGATCAGTGGGAAGCTCTTGAGCAGATATTTCGAGAGCCCCTGAGCATCCTGAGTGGAGGACCGGGGACCGGAAAGACGACCCTGGTGCGCTGCTTGGTCCATGTGGCGAAAGAGGCAGGTGTACCGCTGCTCCTTGCCGCCCCGACCGGCAGAGCCGCTAAGCGGATGGAAGAGGCGACGGGAGAAGAGTCGCGCACCATCCACCGTCTTTTAGAATTTCAATACGCAGAAGAGGCAGATCTGAGTTTTGCAAGAAATGAAGAAAATCCCCTGGAATGTCGTCTCCTTATCATCGATGAGTTTTCGATGGTGGATATCTTTTTGTTCAGTTCGCTCCTCGAAGCCATACCATCCGGCGCGCGAGTCGTCTTTATCGGAGACAAGGATCAGCTGCCGAGCGTGGGTGCCGGCAATGTGCTCGCAGACCTTCTTGCGTGCGGGCCAATCTCCTCTCTCCACCTTCAGAGAATTTACCGCCAGAGCCGTCACAGCTTGATCCCCTTCAATGCGAGAAAAATCCTGGAAGGGGATGCGCAGCTTCTGCAGGAAGCCGAGGGTGACTTCTTCTTTCTGCGGGAGAGGCCGGAGCGTTTGAGCAAAACCCTGCGTGAACTTCTGGAAGAACGACTCGTCAATTACTACGGGCTCGACCCTTTGCGCGACATTCAGGTGCTGACTCCCATGCGAAGAGGAGGCCTTGGTTCGTTAGAACTGAACAAAACTCTCCAGACGTTTCTGAATCCTCCGGAGGAAGGAAAACCGGAATACAGGCATGGGGAGAGGACCTTCCGGCAGGGTGACAAAGTCATGCAGGTGAAGAACAATTACCTGTTGGAGTGGGTCGACACGGAGACCGACCAGGCAGGAAAAGGTGTCTTTAATGGTGAATTGGGCGAGCTGATCGGTGTCAAAAGACAGGAGCTGACGATCCTTTTTGACGGGACTCGAATCTGCCGGTATCCGCCGGAGAAGCTGATGGAGCTCGAGCACGCCTATGCGATGACGATCCACAAATCACAAGGGAGCGAGTTTCCCTGTGTAGTCCTCATCATGGGCTGGGCTGCCCCCATGCTCTTAAACCGCAATGTCCTCTACACCGGGGTGACAAGAGGAAAACGACTCGTCATCCTTCTGGGTGAGCGGCGGGTGCTGCAAGTCATGGTAAAGGGAGAGGAGAGTTCGCTGCGCTTTAGCGGACTGAAGGAAGCCTTCCTGAAACAGTGGGAGCGCTCCGACAAGATGGAACAGAGGCACCCTGAGTAGGTGTCTCTTCTTATTTTGCCTTAAGATAGATGTATGAATCGCTGGCAGAAGTTGTGGGTGAACAGGCAATGTGAACACTGTGAAGAAGAGCTCTTTGAAGAAGACTTATTTTGTGGCGTGTGCAGGAAAGAGATCGACCGGTTTCTCTATCCGGTTGTCTCCAAGAGCAGAGGCTACTCCCTTATGAGCATCTATCACTACGACGGGATCATCCGCGATCTGCTGCGGAGGATGAAGTTTCATGAGGGGAGATATCTGAGTCGTTTTTTTGCCGGAGACATCGCTCGCTTTTTAAATGAAAATGACATCCATCCGGAGGTAGTGGCTCATATCCCGATGCATAGAAAGAAGAAAAGAAAAAGGGGTTTCGATCAGGCGGAGGACCTTTCGGTGGAGACAGCGAAACTTCTGGGGGTTTCCTCCGCGCCGCTCCTGTGCAGAAAGAAGCAGACAAAGGCTCTCTACGCACTAAATGCGAAAGAGCGAATGCGGGAGCTTGAGGAGGCATTTTCGGTCCTTCTTCCGGGGGATGAACGCCTTTGGGTTGTACTCGATGACATTGTGACAAGTGGCTCCACTATCGATGAAGCGGCACTCACCCTGAAGGAAGCAAACATTCTCAACGCACTTTTTCTAGTTATTGCTAGATAAGTGTGAAAGAATCATCACCTTGGGTATTAAAAAATAAACGGAACTACAAGGAGTGTGAACTATGAAAATTGAGATCTCGGGAAAAAACGTCAACGTCAGTGATGCCATGAGAAATCGCATCGAAGGGAAAATGAACAAGTTTGAACGGTACTTCAATAGCGAAGTCGAAGCCTTGGTCAACCTCTCTCAGGTGAAAAATTCTCAGATTGTTGAGATTACGATTCCACTTAAAAACGGCGCCATCATCCGAGTGGAAGAAACGAATTTCGATATGATCAGCAGCATCGACAAGGCCTTCGAAAAACTTTCCAGACAGATCCGACGACATAAGACCGCTCTCAAGAAACGCTACCAGACTCATGAATCCATCCGGTTTGAAGAGATTGAACCGCTCGAGGGTGAAGAGGCAGGATCAGCGGATGAAGAGATCCGGATCGTACGCACGAAAGCTTTTCCAATTAAGCCCATGGACCCGGAGGAGGCCATCATGCAGATGAACCTGCTCGGACATAATTTCTTTGTCTTCCTGAATGCGGAGACAGAAGAAGTCAACGTGGTCTACGGCAGAAAAAATGGAGGCTACGGGCTGATCGAACCCGTGATCGACTGATTTTTATAAAACAGAGTCATAGGAAGAAAGCTCTCCGCCGAGTAAAGGCGGGGAGCTTTTCTGCATGTTGCAGGTGTAGTCCGAGTGTTCGTTCAATGTATTTCTATGCCATATTTTCTGTGAAAGTTGACCAAAGGATACTGTATCAACTGTTGCAGTTTTTAGGCTCGTCTCTTTGTCTATAAAGGGCTCTTCTTATCGCTGAAACAATTGTAAGAAAGAATCCCACCGGTTAAAGTGGGATTCTTTGGGGATGTTGAGATCATTCTCGTGAAAATTCAAACTGCAAAAAGTGTGTTACTTTTTCAGGAGAATATCATAGACAAGCCGATCCACACGAGCTCCCTCAAGGATACGCTCCTCGAAGTTTTCCCATCCGCAGAAGCCTTTGTATGCTTCAGCGGTGGCTGTATCCCATTGACTGTGGAGTGGACCATCATAGTAAGAGAGTTTTTTGAGCTGCTGCTGGATGACAAGGATTTGCTCTTGGGTGAGTTCAAGTATGTCTTCTTTCTTCGTTTCTCCGAAGTAGAGTTCATGCAGCTGAAGAAGACGTCCAAGCTCCTGGATTGGCTCCGGGTGATCGTCAGCGCGGAGGTCGACCTTCGTATCGTTATAGCCGCCGTAGCTGGCGCCTTTCTGCGCGATATAGAGGGCGGCGGACTGTCTGCCTCTGCGGTCTCCTCCTGCGCTTTGAGCGGCATCGAGGCAGGCCAGGAGACGACGGGCAAGGCTTCCTTTTGATGTGTGAAATGTCTCCACCAGGGCATCTACAGTGGCTTTACTCACGAGGATATTCCCTTGAGCTGCAAAATTCTCCCCGCAGACTCCCCCGGCGTAGTCAAAACAATTCTCGCCGGTATAGGTGAAGGAACCACCCTGCGCATCAACGATGCCGAATTGTCGGTCGGCTCTTCCCGGATCAAGTTCCAAGAGGGCTCGTCCCACCTGATCAGCGGAGTAGCCTTTTTCAAGGATTTGAATCCCCAGCTCACCAAAATCCAGATTTGCCATAGCTTGCGTAACGACGGCGCCTGCCCCTGCTTTAGCATAGGCGATTCCAGAGCCAA
>CALFKA010000092.1 GCA_937880545.1 uncultured Clostridia bacterium
TGACTGGAGTTCAGACGTGTGCTCTTCCGATCTGTTATGAATATATTATGAGCCGGATGCCACTCGTCTTTGAGAAAATTCAGGCAGAAGTGTTTCCTTGGAGGAAAAAGATGAAACTATATAACACGATGAATGGCGCTGTAGAAGAGTTTGTGCCGATTCATCCCGGTCAGGTCCTCATGTATACGTGCGGACCAACCGTATACAATTATGCGCACATCGGAAATCTTCGCACATATGTCAGTGAAGATATTCTGGTGAGAACGCTGGAGATGAACGGCTATGATGTCAAGCGGGTGATGAATGTCACGGATGTCGGTCACCTGACAGATGACGCTGATGCCGGTGAAGATAAGATGCTCACCGGTGCTCGCCGTGAAAACAAGACAGTCTGGGAGATCGCTGCATACTATGAGAAGGCCTTCTTCGAAGACATGGCCAAGTTGCGTCTGAAGACCCCTACCATCGTGGAAAAGGCCACGGACCACATTGAGAACTATATTGAGTTCATTGAAGTGTTGAAGGAAAAGGGCTATACGTATGAGACGGGGGGGAATGTATACTTTGATGTCAGCAAAGTGCCTGACTATACAAAGCTCTCCAAGGTGCCACTGGATCAGTTGCAGACTGCCGCGCGTGCGGAGGTGCAGATTGATAAGAACAAGAAGAATCCTTACGACTTCGTGCTCTGGTTTACAAAGAGTCGTTTTGATTCGCAGGAAATGCGCTGGCCGTCGCCTTTTGGCGAAGGGTATCCCGGGTGGCATCTCGAGTGCTCCGTGATTGCGCTCGAGACGCTGGGAGAGCAAATGGACATCCACTGCGGTGGCGTCGATCACATTATGACGCATCACACCAATGAAAT
This sequence comes from uncultured Clostridia bacterium, assembly GCA_937880545.1. GTDB lineage: Bacteria > Bacillota > Clostridia > Peptostreptococcales > Acidaminobacteraceae > DUVM01. The sequence goes on from CALFKA010000092.1 coordinate 866, forward strand.
TGCTCAGACAGAGAGTTATACCGGAAAGCCGTGGGTGCGCAACTGGTGGCACGCAGAGTTTCTGATTGATGCCGAGGGTAAGATGAGTAAGTCACGGGGAGAGTTCCTCACTCTTTCACTTTTGGAAGCTAAGGGGTTTTCTCCTATGCATTATAAATACTATTTGCTGGGTTCGCATTACAGAAAACAGTTGCCTTTTAAATATGAATATCTTGAAGGTGCGCGGGACGCTTACGAGAAACTGCGAGATCGTGTACTGGCGCTGGGAGAGCCGGAGAGCTGCAACGCGCACATGGATACATTCATGACTGCTTTAAATGATGACCTGAATACAGCGTCTGCTCTGACGGTTGTCTATGATGTGCTAAAAGATGACGCCCTTACGCCGGCGCAAAAAGCCGGAGCGATCGCTAATATGGAGCAGGTCCTACAGCTCGGCCTTTTCGAACCAAAAGTGCTCTCTGTAGATGAGGCGTGGGTTCTGGAGAGAATTGAAGAAAGAAGCCTTGCCAAAGAGAAAAAAGACTGGGCTAGCGCAGACGCCATCCGCGAAGAATTGCGTGGAAAAGGCATCGCCATCATGGACGGCAAAGAGGGAACCACGTGGAAACCGATGTAAAAAATTTCGGAGAGTTACACAGCTACTCTCCTTTGCAACTAGCGTATCTCGGAGATGCATATTATGAGCTATTGGTGCGCAGTACTCTTCTGATCCGCTCGCGTGCCTCCATGCAGGAGCTGAACAGTCAAGCCGTGCGTGCGGTTCGGGCGTCCTCTCAGGCAGGTGCTGTCCTTCACCTAAAAGATAGATTCAGTGAAGAAGAGTGGGGATACGTGCGGTGGGGGAGAAATGCAAAGAGTAAATCCGTCGCCCGACATGCATCCCTTCGCGACTATCGATATGCGACCGGGTTTGAGTGTCTGATGGGCGTGCTTTACGTTCAAGGCAATACGGAGCGAGCAAAGGAAATCGTCTCGGCTGTCTTTGACTACCTGGAGAGCGACCGTGCCGAGTAAGTGGGGCTTCTCCCGAAGAGAACATCTCCTACTTATACTGACAGTGTCATTGTTTCTTTTGCTTTGTGTCAAGAGTCTGGTTCTTGACCCTTATACGCCGCAAGATGCTTTTGAGAAGAAGCTTGCAGAGGAAGCGGTGGAGGGTCTGGAGACAAAAGGAATGTTGCACTGGAGAGTCGTTGATATCGATGACCTCCGGGAACCAAAGGAAGGACTGGAGTATCAAAAAGTGATCAAACTGAGACGTTATCTGCTCTATATCCTGCCCATCAGAAACGGGTATGTCTACCGATGAGCAGAGAATTGTTGACCGGGAAGAACTCGCTTGCAGAAGCGCTGGAAGCGGGGATGGGGATTGAGCGTGTCCTCCTCCAGAGAGGGATGGAGCGAAAGAGGGTGGACGAACTGATTCTAAAACTCGACCAAGTAGGCATCCCCTATGATTGGAGCGACAAGCTCCGAATGGATAATATTGCCTTAAACCATCAGGGCATTATTGCCTATCTCAGCGCCTTCCCCTATGCAGAACTTTCAGATCTCTTAAGTGAAGATCGTTTTCTTGTCATGTGCGATGGAATCACAGATCCTCACAATCTGGGAGCCATTATCCGCAGTGCCTACAGCTTTGGAGCAGGCGGCATCATCATCCCAAAGCGCAGGAGCGCAGGGGTTGACGCTGTCGTCCTTCGAGCCAGTGCCGGTGCGGCGGCACATCTTCGCGTGGCGAGAGTCCCCAATCTCTCCGCCGCGATCCGCAGCACAAAAGAGGCGGGGTACTGGGTCTACGGAGCGCACGCCCATGAAACATCGGGAAGCGATATCACTTTTGATCAAAAAGCACTTCTTATCATCGGCTCAGAGGACAGAGGTCTCTCCAAAGAGGTGCAGAAGCAGTGCGACTTCTTTGTACAGATCCCGACGGAGCGCTTTGAATCGCTCAATGCCAGTGTGGCTGCGGGAATCTTATTCTATTCTTACTATATACAGCAGCGCTAAGTGCAGCCCCACGGGGCTGTTTTTTTATATCTTTAGGCATTCATTATTGAGATGCCTGAAAAAATGCAAAACTCGCTGAATGGAGGTTCGACTCTAAATCATCCATATTTCCTAGATCGGAAGAGCACACGTCTGAACTCCAGTCACATCACGATCTC
>CALFKA010000093.1 GCA_937880545.1 uncultured Clostridia bacterium
CTGATTTTCAATAATAATATATACGGCAAGACCGGCGGACAATTTTCACCGACTACACCTCATCAGGCACGTGGAACGACCGCGCCCTTTGGGGTTGTCGAGCAACCCTTTGACCTCGTCAAGCTTGCTGAGGGAGCCGGGGCGACGTATGTGGCCAGGGGAACTGCTTATCATGTGAACCCTCTTGTCAACTATTATAAGAACGCCATATTGCACAAAGGATTCAGTGTCGTAGAGAGCATCTGCATCTGTCCGACCTACTATGGTCGTCAGAACAAATCAGGCACCGCGGTGCAGATGATGCATCATCTCAAAGAGAACTTCATCCTTAACACAGCTTATAACAAACTCCCGGAAGAGAAACGTGTTGGCAAGATGGTCTATGGAGAATTCGTCGAGAAAGATCTCCCGGAGTATATCGAGGAGTATGAAAAGATCATTGAGCAACGGAAGGGAGAAGCAGATGTATAAGGAGTTCCGCCTCACCGGGAGCGGTGGGCAGGGTGTCATTCTCATGGGGATCATCCTCGCAGAAGCGGCTGTTGCGAAAGGCCTGCAGGCATTGCAGTCACAGAGCTATGGTCCGGAAGCCAGAGGAGGAGCGAGCCAGTGCGAAGTGATTATCAGTGCCCAGCCGATTGACTTTCCTAAGGTTCGTGAGCCGGACTTTCTGCTCGCCTTGACGCAAGACGGAGCTGATAAATATGCACGCAATCTTTCGGAAGAATGTGTAGCAATATTTGATGCAGGCATTGACATTCCGGAGAACTTAGGTACCGAAAAAGTTTATACTTACCCGATCATTGAAACAGCTCGGCTTGAGCTGGGAAAAACGATTGTCAGTAATATCATCACTCTCGGGGTCTTATGTGCTCTGACAGACATATTCACGCGGGAGGAACTCCTGGGTGCGATCCTCGCCCGTGTCCCGAAGGGGAGTGAGGTCTTAAATGAAAGGGCATTTGATGCAGGAATCAAGTTGGTACGGGGAGCTTAAGGCAAAAAAAAGTAGTGTCTTTGACATCATTGATGATCACTATCCAGCCTTGAGTAAATCGCAGAAAAAAATTGCCGACTATTATCTACACAACTATGATCAGGCAGTCTTTATGACAGCAAGAAAGCTGGCACAGAAGCTGGGGACCAGTGAATCGACAGTTGTACGTTTTGCCGTGAGCATCGGATATAAAGGTTTTCCTCAGTTGCAGGAACATCTGCGGGAATCCATTAAAAATGTGATGACGACGAAACAGCGGCTGACGACAAAGAAAGAACCTCGCTCCCTCGCGGACAACATCAGGAATTCCTTTGCACGCGATATGGCGGATATCAAGACAACACTTGATATGCTCAATGTCAAAAATCTTGAGATGATTGCCAGGAAGCTCATGGAAGCCAGACGTGTCTACGTCATCGGCAACCGCTCCTCTAAGATCATTGCAGACTACCTGGTCTATTACCTGAACTTCTTTCATGCCGATGTCTATGCTGCGCACCATGGAGTAAATGAGATCTTTGAACAACTCAATCATCTCACCAAAGGTGACATCGTCGTCATCGTCAACTTCCCCCGCTATACCAGCCGAACATTGGAAGTTGCTGAGTTTGTGCATCGCATAGGAACACCGATTATCGCCATCACCGATGCGCAAGACGCTCCCATCGTACAGTACGCTACTTATGAACTTTTTGCCAGTTACTCCTTTGATTCCTTCATTGACTCCCATGCCGCCTCTATGTCACTGGTAAATGCGCTCATCACAGCCATTGCCTATGAAAACTATGAAGAAGCATCCCAGCGTCTTCAAAAACTCGAAGAGTTGTGGAAGCAGTATGGAACCTACTATTACGGATAGGGAGGAGAGCCTCCCTTTTTTCTTTTGTATCCGTTTGTTATAATATTGCAGGAGGCATACATGCAGATTGCAATTGACGGACCCGCCGGTTCGGGTAAAACGAGCGTTGCACAAGCACTGGCAAAAGAGTTGGGTTTTATTCACCTCGATACAGGAGCAATGTTTCGTGCTCTCAGCGTCATCTTAAGTGAAGAAGGGATACGCGAGGAAGACAGAATCAGTGAACGTCTTGCACAAACAGATCTTCAGATGATCCCGGAAGGGGTATCCATTGATGGCAGAAGCCTGATAGAGGAGCTGCGCACAGAAGAAGCAGACCGAGAAGTTTCGTACTATTCACAGCTGAAAGTCGTACGCGACTGGTTGCTCGATAAGCAGCGAACTTTGTCGGCAGAACACGATGTCATTATGGACGGAAGAGACATCGGTACAGTAGTGCTTCCACATGCAGATCTGAAGGTTTTTCTCGTAGCTTCGAAAGAAGTCCGCGCTCTGCGCCGGGCCATTCAGTCCGGCAGGCTTGACGACTATGCAGATATCTTAGCGGATATTGAAAGACGCGACAAAGTGGATTCTGAACGAAGACTCGCACCGTTGAAGCCAGCAGATGATGCGGTCATTATAGATACGAGTGCACTCAATTTTGACGAGGTTCTCGAGCTGATTCGAAACCTTGTGGAGGAGAAACGTTGAAGACATTCTTGCGAAAATTGATCGGATGGCTCTTCCGACTCCTTTGGAACATCGAGATCTACGGAGAGGAGAATCTCCCTCCGAGTGAGCCGATGGTGATAGTAGCCAACCATTCTCATATGCTTGATCCCTTCCTGATCTCAACGGTATTTCCCTATAATGCGACAGCCATGGCAAAAGCGGAGCTCTTTAAGAACCCGATTCTTCGAGTGCTTCTTTATGCTCTCGATGCAGAGCCGGTGGATCGTGACGCAAGTGACATCCGCGCCATTCGCAGAAGTATTGAGATTTTGAAAGAACAAAGTCTCGTCATTTTTTCCGAGGGGACAAGAAATCGCACAGGATTTCAATTAGAGGCGAAACCCGGTGCTACCCTGATTGCCAACAAAGCAGGTGTGCGGATTCTTCCGATCACCATTGCCGGGAGTTTTAAGCCGTTTACAACGCTGAAACTCTTCTATCATCCCGTTGTGCGGATCGAAGACTTCGGCTATGAAAAATACAATTCGGAGACGTATACACAGATCAGCAATGACATTATGAGTCAGATCTATGAGACGTTCCGGGAGAACATGGATTATGCAGTTAAAATTAGCTAAATATGCCGGATTCTGTTTTGGGGTCGACCGCGCAGTGCGCATGGCAGAAGAGAAAGCGAAAGAACAACTTCTCTACAGTCTGGGAAGCGTCATCCACAACGAATCGGTGATGCACAGACTTACACAAGAAGGTCTCGTCAGTCTCGACTCCCTCGATGAGATGACAGAAGAGAGACCTGTCGTCATCCGTTCCCACGGAGAAGGTCCACAGGTATATGAGCTACTCAAGGAAAAGGGACTCAAAATTATCGATACGACATGCCCCTATGTTCTGAAGGTACACCGCCTCATAAAAGAACATAGCGAAACAGGGAAGGATGTTTTCCTGTTGGGAGATTCTCAGCACCCGGAAGTTCGGGGTTCACTTGCCTGGGGAAGCGAGAATACGAGGGTGCTCGATGATCTGGACGCCATTCGCTCCGTTTCTGTCAGTGATAAAGCGACCGTTCTTCTTGCGCAGACCACGCTCACGGAAGAGTTCTGGGAAGAGGCAAAGAAGCTTCTCGGGGAGAGAAGAAAGAATCTGGAAACGATCAATACCATCTGTTCTGCCACAAGAGAGAGGCAGGAAGAGGCAGCGCAACTTGCAAAAGAAGTGGATTTGATGATCGTACTCGGTTCAAGAAAGAGCAACAATACCCTAAAATTGGTTGAAATCTGCAAAAAACACAACAAACAAGTCCTTCATTTCGAAAATTCGAGTGAAATGATTGGAAATGATATTGTCAATTATGGTACAATTGGTATAACCGCTGGAGCATCTACGCCTGCTTGGCTGATTCAAGAGGTAATTGAGGTGCTCAATAACTATGGTAAGGAGCAACACTTTAGTATGGAAAACCTGTCAATGAAAGATATGCTGGACCAGCAGGACTTCAGCGCCCCAAAAAAGAACGAGATTCTCAAGGGTAATAGGACTGCGATGTAGGAGCAGATCGGAAGAGCACACGTCTGAACTCCAGTCACATCACGATCTCGTA
>CALFKA010000094.1 GCA_937880545.1 uncultured Clostridia bacterium
CCATTCCTCCCCCACTTACAGAAGATGGGGGTATCCTTGCCCGATGTTTGATGAATTACCGCTTTATCCGATTTGTTTTGGCACGACTTCTTCAGATTGAGGCAGGGCTTTTGCTCCTGCCGCTTCTGGTTGCATTTATATACAATGAACCCATGGCAAATATCCAGGCGATCCTCCTCACCATCGCCTGTATTGTTGTCTTTAGCCTGCTCCTCGGATATAAGAGTTCAGGAGATACGGATATCTATGAGCGAGAAGGGCTGATCATCGTGTCACTTTCGTGGCTCCTGCTCTCGGCGTTTGGAGCCCTGCCCTTTGTCTTTAGTGGCCAGATTCCCAGTTTTGTCGATGCCATGTTCGAGACGGTCAGCGGATTTACCACGACCGGTTCAACCATTCTCGCCGATGTAGAGGCTCTCAGTCACTCTATGCTCTTTTGGAGGAGCTTTGCTCACCTCATCGGAGGCATGGGGATTCTTGTCTTTGCCTTGGCGATACTCCCGAAGATGGGGGGAAGTATGCGCATCATGCGTGCGGAGGTGCCGGGACCGGAGTTTGGCAAGATCGTCGCCCGCACCAGTCTTTCTGCGCGCATCCTCTACATTATGTACCTGAGCATGACGGTTGTTCTCATTATCCTCTTGATGTTTGGAGGGATGAACCTCTTTGATGCGATGATTCACGCCTTTGGTGCTGCCGGTACGGGAGGCTTTAGTAACTACAATGCAAGTGTAGGGTATTTTAACAGCGCCTATATTGAAATCGTCCTTGGGTTTGCCATGATGGCATTTGGTATCAATTTCACGCTATACTACTATCTTCTGGTGGGTCACTGGAGAGAAGTGATAAAAAACGAAGAGCTGCGCTGGTATGTCGCCATCCTCGGTATAGCCACCCTCTTCATGTCCTTTAATGCTCTGTCGCACTTTGATACATTTGCAGATGCACTGAGGCACTCTTTCTTTACCGCCAGCTCGATTATGACGACAACTGGATATGCCACGGTGGACTTTGCGCTGTGGCCTTTGTTCTCCCACCTGATTCTCATGGGGCTCATGGTCGTTGGAGCCAGCAGCGGCTCCACCGGCGGAGGTCTCAAAGTGACGAGAATTCGCACCATAGTTCACAGCTCCATTCTGGAGGTCTTCCATGTCCGTGAGCCAAAGCGCGTGCTGAGAATGCGTCAAGGAGCCAGAGCTGTCGATGAGGGAATGCTGCGCAGTGTCTTTAACTACCTTGGTCTTTACATCATGCTCGTCGTCACCATGACCCTCCTGATCAGCCTCGAACAGAATGATTTTTCCTCTGCGCTGGGAGCGGTGCTGGCAACGTTTAACAACATCGGCCCGGGTCTTGGCGTATACGGACCTGTCAGTAATTATTCTACTCTGAGCAATTTTAGCAAGGTGCTTCTCACCTTCTCGATGCTCGCAGGCAGGCTGGAGATCTTCCCGGTCTTAATCCTCTTTACGCCCAAGACGTGGAAAAAGACGTTGTAATTTTTGCTCTGATAATGAAAGTCTATTCTTCGCCTTTTTTAAGGGCGTTGTGCTTTGTTGTTCATGTAATAAGACTCCTGACACTGCGAAATTTCCACCTTACTCCAAGCACGGATTCATTGAAATTCGATACGAAAAGTGATACGATTACACTGATAAAACCGAATAATTTCCTCGTCAACAAGAACCCATCTTCTCGTTGGATTCAATCTTTATTCTCAGAGAGGCTATTGCGATGTCTCACTTTTTCCTTCTAAAGGGCATCCTTCATCAAGCCC
>CALFKA010000095.1 GCA_937880545.1 uncultured Clostridia bacterium
GTCTGGGTCCGCTCAATCGCGAGAGCGCTTTTGTCCTGGAGTACTTCGGGGTAGAAGCACCACCCTTGCTAGAAGACATCAAGACGCAGGTCAAAGATGTCGCTTACTCGAAGTCGGAAGGTGTGACGGCGGATGAATCTATCGGTGGCGTCTTTAACAAGATGCACGAGGACTCTCAGCGCACACTGGCAGTTGTCGATGACAACAGCTATCTGATAGGCCTGGTGACCATGCATGATGTAGCGATGAGCACGATCAGAGGCGATATCTACCATCTGGATACGTCGCTGAGGCATCTGAAAGAGATTCTGGGCGGAACGGAACTTGCACCCTGCGCAGAAAGATACAAGGGCAAGATTGCCGTGGCAGCCTATTATCCGACAAACGAGAAACTCCTCCAGCTTCTGACCCCGGAGAGGATCCTGATTGTAGGGGACCGCTATGAAGTAATCGAATCGGCAATTGACAGCGGTGTTCCATTGATCCTCGTTTCCGGTAGCCACAAATTGCCTGAGTGGTTGTGCGAAAAAGCAGAAGAGAAGGGTACGGGTATTCTCTCCTGCTCCATGGATACCTACACCATGGCAAAATTGTTAACGCAGTGCAATGAGATCGGCTCTATCGCGATCACCGACAATTTAAAAGTGTTCCGAGAAGACGATCTACTGGAAGTAGCAGTAGAGGTCATGTCGAGCACCAACTTCTCGACCTACCCTGTCGTGGACAGAGATGGCCGATATCTCGGAATGATTGCGAGAAGACATATTTTATTAGGAGCGGGAAAAGAAGTCATTCTCGTCGATCACAACGAGTCAAGTCAGTCTGCTCCGGGCATCAAACAGGCGAAGATTCTAGAAGTCGTAGACCATCATAGAATAGGTGATCTTTTGACAAATGAACCCATCTACTTCCGAAATGAACCCGTAGGAAGCACCTGCACGATTGTCGAGCGAATCTACCGAGAGTCCGCAATCGAGCCGAGTGAGCAGATGAAAGGCCTTCTTCTAAGCGGGATTCTCTCGGATACTCTCGACCTGAACTCCCCCACGGCGACGCTACAGGACAGCAAAGCCATTGAGCGTTTGGAGAAGGTTGTGGAGGACAGGGCAGAGTATACCAGGCGGATGTTTACAGAGGGAAGCCGGATAGAAGACACAGAGACGATGGAGAGCCTCCTGCAAAGAGATTTTAAACGCTTTGATGTCAGCGGAAGAAGCCTGGGAATCTCTCAGCTCTATACGATGGACAGAGACAATATCCTAAAAAGAGAGAATGAGATCCTGCAGTCCCTTAAAGAAAACACTCGACAGAATGAAGAGATCCTCTCGACGATGTTGGTGATCACGGATATTCTCTCGCAGGGTTCCTATATCTATGCCTATTCACAGGAACCGGGCTTCCTTACACGCACTTTCGGCAATGATTTCTCCCAAGGGAAATTTCTGCCGGGCGTGCTTTCGAGAAAGAAGCAGATTGTACCGGCCATCATGCAGAGAAATCCTGGTGGCATCTAGAATATCTTGAAGAAAAGATCTAAGACTGATGGAAAACTCAGTCTATTCCACTCAGTCAGTTCAAAAAGTCACCATCAACTTCAATGATAGAAGAGAAACAGTGAGAACAATTGTGAAGATAGCAGTGGTAACCGGCGCCAGCCGGGGACTGGGAAGAGAAATACAAAAACAACTTCTAAGGCTCGGTTTTGAAGTGATCACGATGAGTCGTACAAAACCGGATGATTTGTCGTCCCACCATCTTTTTCTTGACCTTCTCGACGCAGAAAACATGGAAACAATAAATGGGAAGGTAGTTGCACTTGCTCCGGACGGGATTGATCTTCTTGTAAACTGTGCGGGATTCGGTATCAGCGGACCTTTTGAAGAGACGTCTCTTCAGGATGTGCGCAGGCAGTTTGATGTCAATGTCTTTGGTGCGTGGGAGTTGACGAGAAAGCTCCTCCCGCTTCTGGAAAGGAAGAAGGGAAGGATTCTGTTCGTTGGATCCGTGGCAGGCACGGTGCCGATCCCATTTCAGAGCTTCTATAGCGTCACAAAATCAGCCCTGAAGCATATGAGTCTCTGTCTTGATATCGAACTGAAGCCGCTAGGGATGCGAAGCATGTGTGTAGAACTTGGTGATATTCGCACAACATTTACCGATCACCGTCAAAAGATCGACTGCAGTGAAAAGTATGCAGCCAGATGTAACCGCTCTGTTGCGATGATGGAGAAAGATGAGCGCAAAGGGGACAGCCCGGAAAATGTGGCTCCCGAGATCCTCAAGACCGCTCTTTCTAAAAATCCTCCCCCGGTGTGGACGCATGGAAAAAGCTATCAGTTACTTAGTAGTCTGTATCGTATGATGCCGGTGAGACTTTCCAACGCCATCATCGGACGGATGTATGGTTAGACATCAAAACTTCCTGTATCGATGATTCACTCAAAGTAATGACGGTGAGTGTGCAATGGTGTATGATGCAAGATAAGCAAGATGATTTCTCCTTCAGGAAAAACCGATGGAATCAGCTGCCAAAAATCATACTTGCACGAAAAATATCCTTGGGGTACAATAGCATATGTCACTTCGGGGTGTAGCTCAGTTTGGTAGAGTGCTTGAATGGGGTTCAAGAGGCCGCAGGTTCGATTCCTGTCACTCCGACCAAGATATGTTGGTGTAGCTCAGCCGGTTAGAGTACCTGCTTGACATGCAGGGGGTCGGTGGTTCGAGTCCACTCACCAACACCAAGAAAAGCGCTGGGATTCCAGCGCTTTTTGCATATGTGTAAATAATTGTCGTCTTTGTGTGTATCTGTTGCTCTCTTGCAACGTATGATAAAATGCCACCAGGAGGTTCTATGTCCAAACATTCTTTGGAGAATATTCGAAATTTCTCCATTATTGCCCATATTGACCATGGAAAAAGCACTCTGGCGGATCGCCTCATCGAATCCACCGGAGGTCTTACAGAGCGCGAAATGAAAGAACAGGTCCTCGACAACATGGATCTGGAAAGAGAGCGCGGAATTACCATTAAACTACAGACCGCTCGTCTTCGCTATGTAGCGAGGGACGGAAAAGAGTATCAGCTCAATCTTATCGATACACCCGGTCACGTAGACTTTACATACGAAGTATCTCGTTCGCTCGCAGCCTGTGAGGGGGCGCTTCTGGTGGTGGATGCCAGTCAGGGGGTGGAGGCGCAGACCATTGCCAATGTCTATCTTGCCGATGGCCAGGGGCTTGAAATTGTTCCGGTTCTAAATAAGATCGATTTGCCTTCGGCAAGGCCTGAAGAGGTTATAGCGGAAATTGAAGAAATCATCGGAGTCTATGCAGAGGATGCTCCCCGCATCAGCGCAAAGACCGGACAGAACATCACAGAGGTATTTGAAGAAGTCATTAAAAAAGTACCTGCGCCTCAGGGGGATCCTGAAGCGCCACTGAAGGCTCTAGTCTTTGACTCATTCTATGATAGTTATAAAGGTGCCATTCCCATGATTCGTCTCTTCGATGGAGAAGTGAAGAAGGGTGATAACGTGCGCATGATGGCGGCAAAGCAGGAATTTGAGGTGACGGAAGTGGGGGTGTTTACTCCCGCTATGCGACCCGTTGCATCTTTAAAGGCGGGAGAAGTTGGCTATCTTGTTGCGTCCATTAAAGATGTTCGCTCGGTGCGGGTAGGGGAGACGGTTACCAGTGCCGATCACCCGGTCAAAGAACCGCTACCCGGATATAAAAAGGCGCAGCCCATGGTCTTCTGCGGACTCTATCCTGCTGAGGGAGAAGACTATGACAATATTCGCGATGCTCTGGAAAAACTTCAGCTAAATGATGCCTCCCTCACTTTTGAACCGGAGACAAGTGTTGCGCTGGGCTTTGGATATCGCTGTGGATTCTTGGGGCTTCTGCATATGGAAATCATTCAGGAGCGGCTGGAGAGAGAGTTTGACCTCGACCTGATTGCCACAGCTCCGAGCGTCATCTATAAAGTCTTCACGACCAAGGGAGAGGAGCTTTGGATTCAAAACCCGACAAATCTTCCCCCGGTGACGGAAATCTCCTCTATCCATGAGCCGATTGTCAAATCCAGTATTATTGTGCCAAAAGACTATATCGGAAATGTCATGGAACTGGCGCAGAGCCGCCGAGGGGTATTCATCGACATGAACTTCTTAGATGAGAGGCGAGCGCTGCTCCACTACGAACTTCCCCTCAACGAGATCATCTACGACTTTTTCGATGCGTTGAAGAGCAAAACCCGAGGATATGGTTCCTTCGACTACGAACTCGACCGCTACGAAGCGAGTAACCTAGTGAAGATGGACATACTGATTAACTACGAGTTGATCGACGCTTTCAGTATTATTGTCCACCGCGACAAAGCTGTTGCAAGAGGTAGGCAGATCGTGGAGAGGCTGAAGGATGCCATTCCCAGGCAACAGATTCCCATTCCGCTTCAAGCAGCTATCGGCGGAAGCATTATCGCAAGAGAAACCATACGGGCCTTGCGTAAGGACGTTCTCGCCAAATGCTACGGAGGTGATATTTCCAGGAAGAAGAAACTTCTGGAGAAGCAGAAGGAAGGCAAGAAGCGCATGCGCCAGTTCGGCAGTGTGGAAGTACCTCAGCAAGCGTTTCTCAGTGTGCTTAAGTTTGATGATGAAAAATGATCTGGGGATCTATATCCACATTCCTTTTTGCAGAAAGAAATGCGACTACTGCGACTTCGCCAGCTTTTGCTCTGATGAAGAAGTGCAGAGCCGCTATATTTACGACCTTGTCAAAGAGAGCGGACAGTACCGCCATCTTACAGACACTGCCCATATAACAACTCTATATTTTGGAGGAGGAACGCCCAGTGCGCTTCCTCCCTTTTTGCTACGCAAACTCCTGAGTACTCTACCTGAGAATTACTTTCAGGCAGAAGAAATTACTTTTGAGATGAATCCGGAGAGTGTGACGGAGGAAAAACTCAGGATTTTAAAGCGGTTCGGTATCAATCGCATCAGCCTGGGTGTACAGAGCCTCAATGACAGGACCCTTCAGCTTCTCGGTCGCGTCCATTCTTCAGAAGACGTAGGCAGGGCGGTAGCTCTTATCAGAGCGGCAGGTTTTGATAACCTCAATCTGGACCTGATGTACGGCATTGCCGAAGGGCACGGGGTGGAGGAGAGTCTCTGTGGTCTGCTAGAACTCGCGCCGGAGCATATCTCGACATACCCTCTGGAGCTATATGATCATCTGCCATTGGCAAAAAAAGTAAAACTCGTCGATGACGAAGTGTCTGTGGATGAGTTCTCTCTAATAAATGAGAAACTAAGTGAAAGAGGTTATATTCGCTATGAGATATCCAATTTTTCGCTTCCGAGCTACGCATCTCGCCATAACAGAGCCTATTGGAGACGTAACGATTACCTGGGTCTGGGCGTGTCTGCCCATAGCCTACTCGGGTCGGTGCGTCACAGCAATCTTTTAACTCTTGAAGAATATCATAGAGCTCTGTCAAGCGGTGAGAAGCCGGTGGCGGAGAGGACACCTCTGAGACAGAAAGACGAAAGCTTTGAGACACTTATGCTGGGTCTGAGGCTGACAGAAGGCGTGGATATAAAAGCGTATCGGGAGAGATTCGGAGAGTTTAGTGAAGCCCAGAAGAAGGCAATTGAAAGGTTTGCGTCTCAAAATCTTCTGGAAATGGAAGAGGATTGGCTTCGATTGACACCAGAAGGGATGAATATGATGAATCCCATCCTGGTTGCCTTGATGGATTAGAGAGGTTTGCAATGCTCAGTCTGGTTGTTATACAATACAGAGAGCGAAAAAAACGGAGGTACTATGTATCGCAAGTCTATTCAAGAACGTTTCGAGGAACTGAGCACCTCGCCGGAAGGTCTTTCCACTGAGGAAGCAAAGCGCAGGCTCCATGAAGAAGGGTTCAATGAGATAAAAGAAGAAGAGCCTCAGTCCGTCATCGCCAACTTCTTTTCAAATTTTAAAGAAGTGATGATTCTCATATTGCTTGCAGCTGCGGCTGTATCCTTTTTCCTTGGCGAAAAACGGGATGCTATTATCATCCTCGCGATCGTCATTTTAAATGCAGCCATCAGCACCGTGCAGTATGCTCGCGCAAAGGGCGCTCTGGCAGCTCTGAAAGATCTGTCCACGCCGCGCTCTCTTGTAATTCGGGATGGCCGTCCCGTCAATGTACGCACGACAGAGATCGTTCGGGGCGATGTGGTGATGCTTGAGACAGGCAATGTCATTCCCGCAGACGGCAGGCTTATTGAAGCCCATAACCTGCAAGTGATCGAGAGTGCGCTCACGGGCGAGAGTCTTCCTGTCGACAAGCAGGTTGATTTTGAAACGGATCAGAACATCCCGCTCGCTGAGCGATTGAATATGGTCTACGCCTCTACACCTGTCAGTTATGGAAGAGGCCTGTTTGTCGTGACAGCAACAGGCATGAATACCGAAATCGGCAAAATTGCGTTTATGCTCTTAAAAGATGAAGAAAAGAAGACGCCTCTTCAGAAGAAATTGGACACTCTATCAAAGACACTCGCGGTTGTCGTAGGGGTCGTGGCTCTTGCCATCTTCGGCATTGGGCTGATTCAACAGCGACCGGTCAAAGAGATGTTCTTTACTTCTGTTTCCATTGCCGTGGCTGCCATTCCTGAAGGACTACCCGCTGTCATTGCCATCGTACTGGCACTTGGTGTCCAGCGATTGTCTAAGAAAAATGCGATCATCCGGAATATGCCGTCTGTGGAGACGCTGGGTTCTGCCACCGTCATCTGTACAGATAAAACCGGCACATTGACACAGAATATCATGAGTGTCACAAAAGTCGCCAGTTTTGCCGACACGAATGATGAACTCATTCGGGCAGCAGCGCTTAACAATGATGTCCAGATCCGAGAGGATGGCTATCACTTGGGAGACCCCACGGAAGTAGCGCTCGTCAATTATGCACTCTCCCAAGATGTAAACTTTGAAGAACTGAATGAAAAATATCCGCGTGTTGGGGAGATTCCCTTTGACTCGACTCGCAAACTGATGAGTACTCTCCATCAGGCAGAAGATGGATATGTACAGTATGTAAAGGGTGGCCTGGACGAAATACTGACAAGATGTACTCGTATCAGAAAAGCAGATCAGACGCCCGTTATCACCACCCAGATGCGTTACCTGATCAGTGAAAAGAATGAAGAAATGGCTTCTGCCGGCCTCCGGGTTCTTGCCATCGCAGAAGCAAAACGTGACTCTATAGAAAATCCCCATGAGAATGAACTGACTTTTCTAGGGCTC
>CALFKA010000096.1 GCA_937880545.1 uncultured Clostridia bacterium
CAAGAATTTCCCCGCCATTTCGAGAAAGCTTGCTGATTTCATTTAAGTAAGGCAATCCCAGGCGGGATGCTAAAAGTGCTGGCAGCTGACGACAGGCAGCATCGAAAGAGGGTTCCGAGCATAGGACGAGGTCTGCCTGCGTACATGAGTTAATCATGTTCGCCAACACTTCCGCACTCACGAGTGCATTTGCTCTCTCTGTTAAGCATAGTTCTGCTCGATCGGCTCCCATCGCTACCGCCTCACGGAGAATGTCAAACGCTTCGTTTGTTCCCGCACACAGACAGACTACTTCGACATTTGCAGGATCCCTATCGCGGATCGCCAGTGCCGCCTCCAGCGCATGCTTGTCCCCGGGATTCATCATGCTTGGGAGCTCATCAAGGAGCTCACTCAGCTCGAGCGCAGGCTTCCATGCACCATCTGTCAAGCAACTGAGCCGCTGCGACAAAGCGATGGGATCTGCGACTGATTTGATACAGACAGCAATCTGCATGTGATCTCCTTTCCCTAGCGTAAGAGACAGCCCGAAAAGGAAGGATGGAGTGCACCATCCTTCTCACCGCAGTATTCGTTTACTTTCGAAACAGCGCACCGGCGATGACGAGTTTTTGGATTTCATTGGTTCCTTCATAAATCTGAGTAATTTTCGCATCGCGCATCATGCGCTCCACTTGATACTCTCTCATATAACCGTTTCCGCCGAGCATCTGCACCGCCTGCGTCGTCACCTTCATCGCCACATCCGAGCAATAGAGCTTCGCCATCGCAGCAGGAACCGTATAGGGCTCCCCCATTTCTTTTCTTATGGCAGCCTTGTACAGCAAGCCTTCGGCCGCTTCAATCTCTGTCTGCAGCTGGGCCATTGTAAACTGAAGATACTGCTGGAAAGCGATAGGCTTGCCAAACTGTTCGCGCTCCAACATATAGTCTCTGGCAATCCGGAAGGCTCCCTTAGCAATGCCGAGCGCCTGCGCTGCGACACCGATACGTCCACCGTCGAGCGCCTTCATGGCCAATTTAAAACCCTCACCGGGTTTGGCAATCATGTTTTCTGCAGGAACTCGTACATTCTCGAGGATCATGTCGGATACTTGAGCAGAGTGGATGCCCATCTTGTCTTCAATCTTCCCGACGCGGAATCCCGGCGTACCTTTCTCCACGATAAATGCAGCCATTCCTTTGATTCCAAGTGCCGGATCCGTCAAGCAGTAGACGACGGTGAAGTCGGCAAATGGACCATTGGTATTGAAGCATTTGGAGCCATTAATAATATAATGGTCGCCATCTTGCACGGCCACGGTCTTCTGTCCGGCAGCATCGGAGCCGGCATCTGGCTCGGTAAGAGCGAAAGAGCCGATCTTCTTCCCAGCAGCGACCGGGGCAATATACTTCTTTTTGATTTCATCAGAAGCGGAAGAAAGGTCTACACTTCCACAAAATAACGAAGTATTGACAGAAAAGGCAATGCCAAAAGAAGCTTCCACCTTGGATACCTCTTCCACCGCTAGAATATATGAGAGATAACTGCCGCCCTGACCTCCCACCTTTGGGTCAAACGGAAGCCCATAAATGCCTGTGGCTCCGAGTTTGTTAAATTCATCTAGTGGAAAAGTAGAGTTCATGTCGCGTTCGATGACTCCCGGCGCTAAATCTTTCTCAGCAAATTCTCGTGCCATCTGTTGCACTCTTAGTTGTTCTTCAGTCAGTTTAAAATCCATCATGCACTCCTTTTCTCTTGGGTTTTGCGAAAATAGTTGCCGTTCTACATGCGCAAGAAAGAGATGTCACATAGACATCTCTTTCCAGGTTGTTACAGATCGAGGAAATGTTTTCCTTCTAGGCTCTTGAGGAACTCCGGAATCACCTCATAGAGGTCTCCCACAATCCCATAGTCACAGATCTGGAAAATCGGCGCTTCCGGGTCTTTGTTGATGGCGACGATGTATTTCGACTCGTGCATCCCCGCCTGATGTTGAATAGCTCCGCTAATACCGCAGGCGACATACAGATCCGGGTGCACTGTCGTACCGGTCTGACCCACTTGATGACTGTGATCGATCCAGCCCGCATCAACAGCGGCGCGCGAACTGCCTACTTCCCCTTTGAGTGCGTCAGCAAGTTCTTGAATCAGAGCAAATCCCTCCGGAGTTTTCAGGCCACGACCACCGGAGACGATGACTTTCGCATCGATCAGGTTGACTCGTTTACGACCAAGGTCCACTCTCTCCAGTAGTTGCGTACGTAGATCTTCCGCCCTGAGCTGTGGGGTAACGCGGACTACTTCCCCGAGACATTGCTCCGAGTATTTCGCCTTCTCCATCACACCCGGGCGCACCGTAGACATCTGGGGGCGACTTTTCGGGCAGACGATCGTGGCCATCAGATTTCCTCCGAAAGCCGGGCGTGTCTGTAGTAGCTTTCCGTCTTCCGGATCGATATCGAGTTTGGTGCAGTCCGCCGTCAGACCGGATCCGACTTTCGCCGCTATGCGCGGGCCGAGATCTCTGCCGATGGAAGTCGCACCGACGAGAACGATCTCCGGCATTTTTTCTTGAATAAGCTGCGACATGGCCAACGCATAAGCATCGGTATTGTAGTCTTTTAGCAGTGGATGATCCAGGTAGTAAACCGTATCTACGGGATAGTGCAGGAGCTTATCGGCAACTTCTTCCAGTTGATAACCGGCCAGTACGACACAGACTTTTTTTCCTATTTGATCAGCCAGTTTGCGCCCTTCTCCAATCAGCTCGATGCTGACCGGATGCACATGCCCGTCCATCTGCTCAGCGAGAATCCAGACGTGTTCAAACAGAGCAGGGTCTTTACGTTCATTATTTTCCATTCGTTACCCCTTATACCAAGTGGACTTCCGAGAGCCGTTGTACGAGAACATCGGTCTTCACT